>CAVFSQ010000135.1:0-2164 GCA_963625145.1 Bacteroidaceae bacterium
GGATTAAGTATGCACTGAATTGATTCCGCCAACGGGCGTTAAAAACGAAGGTCAAGGTTTGACCAGTTCTATTTCGCGCAAACCTTGCGGCAGCCACACTTTCATCTGTTCTGCCCCGCGGTGGTTCCACGCATAGTAGGGAATCAGCCGGAGTGTTGCCGGCGAAGTGGCTATGAAGCCGTCTGAAGCGTAGGAAAGGTGCTGGGCCTTGACTGAAATGCCTTCGATTCCGTTCAGTTCGGAAGAACGGTTTTCGAGAGTCAGTTCAGGATGCGAGGGAAGCACCATCGTAAAGACTCCAGATGGGTTGTCGGCCTCTTCGGCACAATAAACAATCGGGCCGCGCTCAATGGCGACAAGTCCCAAGTCGTCCTTTACCTTGTCGCACGCCTTGACGACACGGGCGGGCATGTCAAAACTGATTTCCACAACGTCGCGCTTCTTCCACTTGCGCTCTATGACGAAATATCCCTGTTCCATTTTGCCTTCCGCAGGCTGTCCGTTTACTTTCACAATGTACTTCGGCTGAAGATTGTCGGCATAAGCATAAAGGTTGCCCGGAACGGGCTGATTACGCACCCAGCCGGGGATGCGGACTGCCATGGCAAAATTGCCGGCTGTATTCTTGTCTACCGTAACTCGGATGTTGCCGTTCCAAGGATAAGTTGTCGATTGCGAAAGCGATACGTCCCGGCCTTCCACCTTAAGCGTAGCGGCATTCGAAAGGAATAGGTTCACATAAACCTTGTGCCCTTTGACGGCATATATATAACCGGGCAACGAGGGAATGAAGCGGCAGATATTCGAAGGGCAGCAGGCGCAGCCGAACCATGGGCTACGCTTGTATCCGCCATGCGAAGCAAGCGGATTGGGATAATAGAAGGAATTTCCTTCCATAGAGACTCCTGAAAGAAGGCCGTTGTAAAGCGAGCGCTCCATTACATCGATATACTTGCTGTCGCCGTGCAAGAGGAAAAGACGCTGGTTCAAAAAGGTAAGGGCAATGGCCGCGCAGGTTTCATTGTAGGCAGTTTCGTTGGGAAGTTCGTAGGGGTCGCCAAACGTTTCCCCGCCATGCCTGGACCCGATGCCGCCAATCAGATACAGGCGGTGCTGAATGAGTTCGTTCCAGATGGTATCAATACATTTGACGTATTCACGGTTGCCGGTGAGTGCAGCCACATCGGCTACGCCACAGTAAAAATAACCGGCGCGCACGGCATGGCCCACGGCTTCGGTCTGTTCGGTAATCGGTTTATGACTTTGCGTGTAGTCCCACTTGCACTCTGTGCGGCCGCGCATGTCGACGAAGAAACGGGCTTGGTCCAAATAACGCTGCGTACCCGTCACGAGATACAGTTTACAAAGAGCCTGTTCAATCTCTTCGTGCCCGGGAACAATCTTGAGCTGACCGAGATTAGGGCCGATGGCCTTGCATATACAGTCGGCCGACTTGATGGCAACATCAAGGAGCTTGCACTTCCCGGTAGCCAGATAATAGGCCACAGCCCCCTCCATGAGATGCCCTTGATTGTAGAGTTCGTGCGAGCCACCGCGCTCTACGTTCTGCCACCGTTTCTCTCCAATGCCCTTACTGGCGCCTGCCTTTGGGTTGATGGTGCGGAATGTATACAGATATCCGTCCGGCTCCTGGGCGGCAGCAATCAAATCAATAATGCTGTCTACCTTGCTTTCGAGCTTCTTGTCGGGAAAAGTCTGCAAAGAGTAGGCGGCGCCTTCGATAATCTTGAAAACATCGCTGTCGTCGAAGCAGGCTCCCCGCAATGTTGTGGTGTCGCTGGGGTGGGCTGCGAGCTTGAAGTGCTCGATGCGCCCGGTAATCTCGCTCTGATAGAAGGCAATGGGTATGGTAACGTTACGGTTAACCTCCAAACGTGGAGTCCAAAACGAATCACAGACCTTTACCGACGTAAAAGGTACGGGCTGGATGGGATAAGTGTGCCATGCTTTCTTCTGCTGCTTTGCTGAAAGGTTCAGACAAATACCGAAAGCCAACAATACAAAGAGTTTTCTGTTCATGGTTTTTCGGGTTATACAATATGTGGTTATAACTGACTGTCACCGAAACGCTGCCACATTTGGAAAGCGACAGTTGGCGGATATTTCTCCTCAGTGTTTTTGAAGGTTTTTGATATCGTGCGCG
>CAVFSQ010000135.1:2174-2582 GCA_963625145.1 Bacteroidaceae bacterium
ACCTTGGCATCTTCTTTTAGAATTGTCAGTGAGTCGCATTTGTTTGTTTGCAGCTTTTCGTCCGCGTCGCTTTGCTGTTGCAAAGCGTCTGCCAGCTCTACGGAGTCGAGTAAAATTATGGCTTCTTCCCGGGCATTAAAAGCTTTGGGGCAATTTGCACGCAAAGAGTCGACCGTTGCACGTGCTCCGGCGAAATCGCCCTGTGCAAATTTCATCCGTGCCGTTTCCAGCAATTTATATCCTTCGCTGTCTGCGTCTCCTTGGCTTCCGCAGCCGGCTGTTATTGATGTTGCCAGAAAAAATGCCAATACCTTGAAGAACATTGAGTTTATATATTTCATTTCCTGTACCGTGTTGAAAGTTACGCATGGTTGTCTGCTTTGCAAACATGCGCAAATTTACAGCATT
>CAVFSQ010000135.1:2592-4505 GCA_963625145.1 Bacteroidaceae bacterium
AGATTTGGTTTCGTATATAGACAAACCTCTGTTTCGCAAAATTTCTGCGATAGCCGACCGCCTTGGAGTGGAATGCTATGTGATAGGGGGCTATGTGCGCGATATTTTTCTCGAACGCCCGTCGTGCGATATTGATGTTACTGTTGTAGGCAGTGGCATTGCCGTGGCCGAAATGCTGTGCAAGGAGCTTGGCAAAGGGGCGCACTTGTCCATCTTCAAGCGTTTTGGCACTGCACAGGTTAAATATCACGGTCAGGAGATTGAGTTTGTCGGCGCACGGTCTGAAAGTTACAGCAGCAATTCTCGCAAGCCGACAGTAGAGTCGGGCACTCTGCTCGATGACCAACGACGCCGTGATTTCACTATCAATGTGCTTGCCCTGTGCCTTAACGCCGACCGTTTCGGAGAACTTGTAGACCCGTTTGACGGGTTGCTTGATTTGCAAGACAAGGTAATTCGCACTCCTCTTGACCCTGATATCACTTTTACCGATGACCCGCTGCGCATGATGCGCTGTGTGCGCTTTGCCACTCAATTGGGCTTTTTCATTTGCGATGAAACTTTTGAAGCCCTTCAGCGTAATGCCGAGCGGATTAAGATAGTAAGCTACGAGCGCATCACGGCGGAGCTCAACAAGATACTGCTCTCGCCGCGCCCTTCACGAGGTTTTGTCGACCTTCAGCGCTGCGGGCTGCTGCCTCTGATTCTCCCGGAATTGTCGGGGCTTGACATGCAAGAGAAACGCGGGAAGTTTACCCATAAAAACAACTTTTTCCATACGCTTGAAGTGCTTGACAACGTGGCTATGAAGTGCCACGACAACCTAGCCCTGCATTGGGCGGCTTTGTTGCACGACATCGGCAAACTGCCAACCCGGCGATGGGATGCCAATGTGGGATGGACGTTCAAAAACCACAACGCAGTTGGCGCCCGAATGATAAAAGGCATTTTCCGCCGCATGAAACTCCCTATGGACGAGCGCATGAAATATGTGGAGAAACTGGTAGACCTTCACATGCGGCCTATATCAATAGCAGACGACGGGGTAACCGACAGCGCTGTAAGGCGCCTTCTTTTCGATGCTGCCGGAGACATTGACGATTTGATGACGCTGTGTGAAGCCGACATTACCAGCCGCAACCGCCAGCGCAAAATGTCGTTCCTCGAAAACTTCCGGCTTTTGCGCACAAGGCTTGTTGAGGTAGAAGAGAGCGACAAGATAAGAAATTTCCAGCCGCCAATCGACGGACTTGAGATAATGCAAACTTTCGGTTTGAGACCTTGCCGCGAAGTGGGGCTGTTGAAATCCGCAATTAAAGACGCCATTCTCGACGGAAAAGTTCCCAACGAGCACGATGCAGTGTTCAATTATCTGATGGAGTATGCTGCCTCGAAGGGAATCAAGCCTCGCACCGAAGCAAAACCCAGTAATGCATGAGATATCTGTTAAGTGTGGCATTCGCGTGTGTTGCAGCCTTCGTGTATGGGCAGCAAAACCGCTCGTTTTCAGAAAGCATAAGAACCGTTGAGTCGATAGCCAACGGCGACCGCATGGCCGTTCCGGTAATTGAGCTGGGAAAGGGAGAAATTGCAGTGTCGTTCGACGAAATGAGCCACAGCCATACGCGCTATCTTTATAGTCTGCAACATTGCGACCGCTATTGGGCTCCCTCGGAATCGTTGTTCGAAAGCGACTTTATGACTGGCACCAACCTTTCGTACCCAATAGAAGATTACTCCTATAGCACCAACACCGCAAACCAGTATACGCATTATTCCGTAAGTTTTCCGAACGAAAACGTCAGCATGCTAATCTCCGGTAACTACCGGGTGAACATCTATGACGAGCAAGACACCGATAACCCTGTAGCAACGGCTTTTTTTTCTGTGGTGGAAAACCGGTTTGATGTAGC
>CAVFSQ010000136.1:0-4433 GCA_963625145.1 Bacteroidaceae bacterium
AGGCAATAGACTTTTTCTTGCGCTGTGCGCATTCCGTTTTTCTTCTATGCGCATAAAATCCGCGCTCCGGGTGCTGCCCGTGGGCAGGCAGGCTTGTTCCCCAGTCATGTTTTTACAATTTTGCCGTTCCCGTATCCGCAGTTCGCCATAAAATGGTTAAGTTTGCGCTATGGAACAGGATTCCCGTACAATGTTGCCCGAGGACTGCATGCTTCTGCAGGGCATATCGGTTGCAGACGGGCGCGGTGTGCTGACTTTCGTGGAAGGCGGCACGCTGCCGTTCGCCATAGCGCGCATCTTTTGGATAACTTCGGTTCCCGAGGGGAAGTCGCGCGGCGGCCATGCGCATGCTTCGTGCAGCGAAGCGGTGTTTGCCGTGCGCGGCTCGTTTACGATGCATCTTAGCGATGGCCGTGTGCAGTCGGCTACCCGAATATCTTCGCCAGGAGAGGGAATACTTGTGCCTGCTGGAATATGGTGCGACCTCAGGGATTTTACGCCCGACTGCGTGTGCGTGGTTGCGGCTTCGCATCCATACGATGCTGAGGGCTACATTAACGGCTACGGCGATTATCTTGCCTGGCGTAACGGCAATTCCCTATGAAGGCAGTGGCCTATATGCCCTGCATGGCTGGTGACTGGAATGAGTTTGTGAAACATAGCAAAAACGGCACATTCCTTTTTGACCGCGGATTCATGGACTATCATTCCCATCGTTTTGAGGATGCCTCGCTTGTTTTCCTTGACGAAAAGGGGAATCTCTGCGGGCTGTTGCCTGCCAATTTCTGCCGCAGCGAACATGTGGTCCAGACTCATGGCGGACTTACCTACGGCGGTTTCGTGCTTGGCGAAAAGGCTGTTCAGCTTTCGGTGAACCGTATGCTGGCGCTTGCTGCAAGTTACTATGCCGGCAGGCTCGGGGCCGTGAGCATGGTCTACAAGCCTGTGCCACATATATACCACGCATTGCCTGCCAGCGAGGACCTTTACGCGCTTTTCGCAGCTGGCGCGCAGCTTTCGGGGCGCGGCGTGTCGTCGGCATTGTGCCCGGCAAACCATCCCCGTCAGCGGCAGAGTCGCAGAGGGGGAGTGGTGAAGGCCCTGAAGAGCGGCATCACAATCGAGCAGGCCGGTGCCCAAAGTAGCGAACTGAAGGTGTTCCACGGCATTCTGTCGCAGGTGCTTGCTGAACGCCACAATGCGAAGCCCGTGCATTCGCTGGAGGAAATGCAACTGCTGATGCAGCGCTTTGCCGGAATAAAACTTTTCGTTGCCAAACTCGGCGATGAGGTGTTGTCGGGGGTGTGGATGTTCGAAACTCCACTAGTTGCGCATACACAGTATATTGCCACATGCGACAAGGGAAAGTGTCTCGGGGCAGGCGATTTGCTTATAGACAGCCTCGTGTTGGGACAATATGCCGGCAAGCCGTGGTTCGACTTCGGCATTTCTACCGAACGGGGAGGACAATGGCTCAACCGCGGGCTTGTCTTTGAAAAGGAAGGCTTCGGGGGACGCACCGTATGTTACGATACCTACACGCTCGACCTTGGGCACGTAATTGACAGATTGAAAGATTTCGTATGATAGAATATTTGAGTTTGCAGAAAGTTACGCAGAAGTACGAGTCAGAATTGTTGCAAGCTGCTGCCGACGTGATAAAGAGTGGCATTTACCTGTACGGCGAACAGGTGAAAGGCTTTGAGCGCGAATTCGCAGCGTATTGCGGGACCACACAATGTATCGGCGTTGCCAACGGACTCGACGCTCTGACCCTGGCCCTTATGGCCTACAAGGCTCTCGGCCACTGGAACGACGGCGATGAGGTTATTGTGTCGGCAAATACTTTCGTGGCCAGTTTCCTGGCTGTGGTGCGTGCCGGACTGAAGCCTGTGGCTTGCGATGTCGATGCCGGTGATTTCCTATTCAGCCCTGCGGCGCTTGAGTCGCTTGTTACGCCCCGCACCCGGGCTGTTGTAGCCGTGCATATCTATGGCGCGGTGTGCGATATGGAGGCGATTATGCAGGTGGCGCGGCGTCATGGACTGAAGGTTATAGAGGATGCCGCCCAAGCCCACGGTGCCGTGTGGCAGGGACGCAAGGCCGGAGCCTGGGGCGATGCGGCTGCTTTCAGTTTCTATCCTGCCAAGAACCTCGGCGCTCTGAGCGATGCCGGTGCCGTTACGAGTTGTGACGCTGAGTTCGCGGCTCTTGTCAGGGTCATTGCCAACTATGGCTCAGATGTGAAGTACCACCATACGCATCTGGGCATCAACAGCCGGATTGATGAACTGCAGTCGGCTTTTCTCCGCGTGAAACTCAAGCATTTGGACGAAGTGAATGCCCGTCGCCGCGAGATTGCCGCTGCCTACAACCGCGGTATCGTCAATCCGCTTGTTGTCAAGCCTTATGGCGGCGATGCCGGGCGGAGCGTTTTCCATGTATATCCCCTGCGCTGCAGCTGTCGTGACCGTCTGCAGCGGTTTATGCTCGAGGCGGGTGTAAGGACTTTGGTGCACTATCCCGTGCCGCCTCACCTGCAGCCTTCGCTCAAGGCGCTGCTTTCGGGCACCGTGGCTCCCGTAGCCGAAAGCATTTGTGCCTCCGAGCTCAGCATTCCCATAAACTCCACAATGACCGACGGCGAAGTTGCCGAGGTTATCGACGTAATAAACAGATTCGAATGACAACGGTTGAAGTTCTGATATGCACAATCAACAAAGGTGTTGTGCGCATTCTTGACAACATGGTCCCGCCGCGCGATGACGTGAGATATGTGGTGTCGTATCAATATACCGATGAGCGCTATCTCGAGCTTGTGCCCGAGGCGCTTCTCCAGCGCAAGGATGTGTTGTTTGTAAAGACAAAGGGCAAGGGCCTGAGCCGCAACCGCAATTTTGCCCTTGGGCTCGCCAAGGGAGATGTCGTGGTGTTTGCCGACGACGACGCGCGCTTTTCGGAAGATTCTTTCGACATTATAAAGCAGACTTTCGAGGCCCATCCTTCGTTGGACGTGGCTTTCTTCCAGGCGTCAACCTATACCGGACGCCCGCTGAGGCCATATCCTGCCGTGGAATACGATTGCACCACGCTGGGCGACTTGCATGGGGTGTCGGCCCTTGAGATGGCCTGCCGCCGCACAAGCATACAGGGCCGCCTGCTCTACGACGAGCGCTTCGGCTTGGGCATGGACTGCCTGACCTGCGGCGAGCAGGACGTGTGGCTCACCGATGCCCTGCGCCTGGGGCTTGCAATGTGCTATTTCCCGAGGAAAATAGTGGAAACCTCAACTATGCTCAAGCAGCGTATGATTTATGTTGACCATGGCGTGCAGCGCTCGTGGGGGGCTTTGGCCTACTACCGTAGCGGAGTCCGCGCCTATTGGTCGTGTTTCTGCTTTGCGTTCCGTGCCGCACGTACCGGTATGGCGCATTTCTTTCCCATGCTTGGGCAGATGCTGGGCGGTATTGCCTGTCTGCGCCACAAATCGTCGGGGAAATAGCCGAAGAGATATCCGAATAAACAGTTGGAAGCCATGCTTGTAAGCGTTGTAGTGCCTGCCTTCAACCGCGCCGCATTTGTCGGGCGCACGTTAGGCTCGGTGCTGGCGCAGACACACAGACCCATCGAACTGCTTGTGGTTGACAACGGCTCTACCGACGGCACTCCGGCATTGTGCCGGCGCTTTGCTTCCGAACACAGTTCCCCCGAATTTCAGGTAAAGGTGCTTTCCGAAGCCCGTAGCGGGGCATCGGCTGCACGCAACTGCGGGCTTCGCGCTGCCAGCGGGCGGTACATCAGCTTTTTCGACAGCGACGACATCATGTCGCCTTCTTTCCTTGCCGATGCTGCAGCGGCGTTTGCCCTTCATCCCGAAGCCCGTGTGGTTGCCGGTGCCACGGAAATCGTTGCCGGCAATGTGCGCCGCCGCCGTGTCTTCCCATATTCTGCCGATGCCATAGTGCAGATTCTTGCGGGGCATATTTCCACGCAGTCGTTCGTTGCCGACACGGAGCTTGTCCGTAGCATTGGCGGATGGAACGAGGACGTGATGCGCTGGAACGACTGGGAGCTGGGAATACGCCTGCTGCTTGCGCGCCCTGCGGTGGTGTGGCTCAAGGGAAAGGCTTACCACAGTGTCTTTGCCCATGCCGAAAGCATTACGGGCACAGGCTTTGCCGCGTCGTTGCCCCTTTTGCTGCAGGCTCTCGATGCTGCCCGCAGTGATGTGGGCGCCAGGGCTGCAATGCTGCTGCGGGCCATTGATTTTCGCGAAAGCATTTTGTTGGGGTGGATTGACAGAGAATTGCGGCTTGCAGAGGAAGGCGAAGACTGCGGCGCCGCTGCGGACGTAAAAACTCTGGCTGCAAGTCGCGAAGGGAGCCTTCGGTCGTTTGCTTGCCGTTTTCTGCGCCGCTACACCTCTGCCGGGG
>CAVFSQ010000137.1:0-4426 GCA_963625145.1 Bacteroidaceae bacterium
GTTTGTGTAGTTATGTCTGGGATTTACGGTTTCTCAAGTGCGGTTTGCAGTTTCGCGGTTTCGGGAAAATTTCGGCATTCAATATTCCGCTATCTCCATCCCGGCGCACCATTATGAGCAAAAAATCACTACTTTTGCCCCGAAAAGAAATCAATCCGTTATGAACAGAACTATAAAACTGCGCCGCGGGCTGGAAATACCCCTCGAGGGTACCGCCGCCGAACGCATAACCGATGTCCGCAGCCGTGTTACGGCAGTGGGCGTGTGCCCGCCCCAGTTCATCGGCTTCACACCGCGCCTCGCCGTGGCCGAGGGCGACAGTGTGGAAGTGGGCACCCCGCTGTTTGCCGACAAGCACCGCCCCGAGCTGAAAATCACGGCTCCCGCCAGCGGAAGAGTCACTGCCGTGGTGCGCGGCGAGCGCCGCCGCCTGCTGTGCGTGAAGATAGAAAGCGACGGGCAGTTCCGCAGCGCCGATTTCGGCGGGCCCCTGGCCGCCGGCTGCAGCGCCGCCGACGCCGTGGCGCTTATGAACGCTTCGGGGCTGGCTGCCTTCGTGCGCCAACGCCCATACGACACAGTGCCCGACACCGCCGCGCCCCCGCGCGACATCTTCGTTTCGATGTTCAGCAAAATGCCGCTGGCTGCCGATGTCAACACCGTGCTGCGCGGACGCGAGGATTTCTTCCGTGCCGGCATCAAGGTTCTCGCGAAGATAGCCCCCGTGCATATAGGCATCTGCCCCGGGCAGGAAGAACAGTTCGCCGCCACCGAAGGCGCGGAAACCGTGGTGTTCGACGGGCCCAACCCATCGGGCAACGCGGGCGTGCAAATCAACAGCATCAAGCCGGTAAACAAAGGCGAAACGGTGTGGACGCTTGCGCCGGAACCCGTAGCAATTCTGGGCAAACTGGCAACCACGGGCTGCCTCGACTTCACCCACCGCATTGCCCTGGCCGGCAGCGAAACAGTCAGCCCGCAATACTACGACACCGTGTACGGCGCACAGATTTCCCCCCTGCTGCAAAACCAGCTGAAGCACGAAGAGCACATACGCATCATCAACGGCAACCCGCTTGTGGGCGAAAAAACCACGAAAGACGGTTACCTGTCGCCCCGTGCCGGAGAGCTTACCGTCATACCCGAAGGCGACGACACCGACGAAATGCTGGGCTGGATAAGGCCACGCCCCGGGCAGTTCTCCACAAGCCGTTCCTACCTCTCGTGGCTGATGCCCCGGCGCCGCTACAACATCGACGCCCGCATCAAGGGAGGGGAAAGGCACATGATAATGAGCGGAGAATACGACAGAGTGCTGCCCATGGACATCTACGGCGAATACCTGGTGAAAGCCATAATTGCCCACGACATCGACAAGATGGAGCAGTTGGGCATCTACGAAGTGGCTCCCGAAGATTTTGCCGTGGCTGAATTCGTGGATTCTTCAAAACTCGAACTGCAGAAAATCGTGCGCGAAGGCCTCGACTTCCTGCGCAAGGAATTGTCTTGACATAAATACGGAAACAATATGAGCAAAATAAAGAATTACATCGACAGGATAAGGCCCCAATTCGAGGAAGGCGGCCGCATGAAGCCGCTGCGCTCGGTGTTCGAAGGCTTCGAATCGTTCCTTTTCGTTCCGCGTGCCACATCGCGGTCGGGGGCTTCCATTCACGACGCCATTGACTCGAAGCGCATAATGTCGTTCGTGGTCATTGCGCTGCTGCCGGCTTTGCTTTTCGGCATGTACAACATCGGGCTGCAAAACTACCGGGCCGCCGGCGCCGACGCACCGGCAATCGAGATGTTCGCCTACGGCCTTCTCGTGATGCTGCCAAAAATAGCGGTGTCGTACGTGGTGGGGCTGGCAATAGAATTCATCGTGGCACAGTGGAAGCACGAAGAAATACAGGAAGGCTATCTGGTGACGGGGCTCATAGTGCCCATGATACTCCCCGTGGGCTGCCCCCTGTGGGTTATGGCCATAGCCATAGCTTTCGCCGTGATTTTCGCAAAGGAGATATTCGGCGGCACGGGGATGAACATCTTCAATGTTGCCCTCGTGGCACGTGCATTCATGTTCATCGCCTACCCCTCGAAGATGTCGGGCGAAACGGTATGGATTGCCCACGACACGGTGCTTGGGCTGGGCAACCGCCTGCCCGAAGCCGTAACTGCCGCAACGCCGCTCGCCCAGGCAGGACTGGGCCCTGTGCCCGACGTGCCGCTCAGTGACGCCATCATCGGGTTCATCCCGGGAAGCGTGGGCGAAACGAGTGTCATAGCCATAATGATAGGTGCGGCGCTGTTGCTGCTCACGCGCATTGCAAGCTGGAAAACCATGCTCAGCTGCTTCGCGGGCGGAGCCGTTGCCGCGGCACTCTACCACCAGGCGGGCCTGTCACCACTGGCGTGGTACGAGCATCTTGTCTACGGAGGATTCTGCTTCGGTGCAGTGTTCATGGCCACCGACCCCGTAACCAGCGCACGCACCGAAGGGGGCAAATACATCTACGGCCTGCTGATAGGCATTATAGCAATTACAATAAGGGTGCTCAACCCCGGCTATCCCGAGGGTATGATGTTCGCAATTCTGATGATGAACATGTTTGCTCCGGCCATCGACTACTGCTTCGTGCAAAGCAACGTACGCCGCCGCATGCGCAGGGCCAACAATTCAAAATAACTTTCCCCTATGAAAATCTATACAAACAGCAATGTCTACACGCTGGTCTACGCATCGGCTGTAGTGATAATAGTGGCCTTCGTGCTGGCGTTCGTTTCTAAAGCGCTTGAACCGGCTTCCTCGCAGAACGAGCGTATCGACAAGAAAAAACAGATACTTGCCTCGCTCAACATCCGCGGCCTGAGCAACAGCGAAGTGGAAAGCGCATACGACAAGTGCGTGACCTGCGACCTCGTAATCCGCACCGACGGAAGCACCAACCGCGACGGAAGCGGCAAAGACAAAGATGCATTCCGCATGGAATCGAAAGACATCGACGACAACCATCTGCCGCTCTACCAGTGCTACGTTGACGGGCAGACGAAATACGTGATTCCACTTTACGGCAAGGGGCTTTGGGGAGCCATCTGGGGCTACATCGCGCTCAACGACGACAAGAACACCGTGTTCGGCGCATACTTCAGCCATCAGGGCGAAACGGCAGGGCTCGGCGCGAGAATCAAGGAAGAAAGTTTCCAGCAGGAATTCGTGGGCAAGAAACTGTTTGCCGACGACGGCACGCAGGTGCAGCTGGGCGTGGTGAAGAAAAAGAACGCCGCACGGGCTGCATTCGAATGCGACGCAATATCGGGAGCTACACTGACGTGCAACGGCGTAACCGACATGATTCACGAATGCATTGCAAAGTACAGCGCATTTCTTCTAGACAAATAAATCCCCTTACAACCAAATAAAAGGCAAAGAATATGGCAAAACTTTTTTCGGTTGAAAACCGCGAGGTGTTTACCACACCGCTTGGGAAAGACAACCCAATAACAATACAGATACTCGGTATATGCTCGGCGCTTGCCGTAACCTCGCAGTTTGAGCCGGCAATCGTCATGGGGCTCTGCGTAACGGTCATCACCGCGCTCAGCAATTTCATAGTGTCGCTCATACGCAAATCCATCCCCAACCGCATACGCATCATCGTGCAGCTCGTCGTTGTGGCGGCGCTGGTAACGGTAGTCAGCATGGTGCTGAAAGCCGTGGCCTACGACGTAAGCGTGCAGCTGTCGGTTTATGTGGGCCTCATCATCACCAACTGTATACTCATGGGGCGTCTCGAGGCCTTCGCCATGAGCCATGCACCCTGGCCCAGCCTTATCGACGGAGCTGCCAACGGCTTGGGCTACGCCTACATACTGATGATAGTGGGCGGCGTGCGCGAACTGCTAGGCTCGGGAAGCCTGCTCGGCTTCAAAATCATACCGCAATGCGTCTACGACGCCGGATACCTCGACAACAGCATGATGACAACCCCTGCCATGGCGCTTATCATACTGGGATGCGTGATATGGGTGAGCAATACCGTGCAGAAACGCAAAAAATAACTGCAAGGCCAACTTTAAGGTAACGCAATAAAGAAATTCAAAACATGGAACATGATATAGCTTTGTTTATCCGCTCGATTTTCGTGGATAACATGATATTCGCTTCGTTCTTGGGCATGTGTTCATACTTGGCAGTGTCGAAGAACATCAAGACATCGCTCGGCCTCGGCATTGCGGTAACTTTCGTGCTGGTAGTGACAGTGCCTATAAACTATCTGCTTCAGACTAAAGTCCTGGCTGCCGACTGCATACTTCCGGGAGTAGACCTCACCTACCTTTCGTTCATTCTTTTCATTGCCGTGATAGCGGCAATCACGCAACTTGTGGAAATGGTGGTGGAGCGCTTCTCGCCTTCGCTCTATAATGC
>CAVFSQ010000138.1:0-4412 GCA_963625145.1 Bacteroidaceae bacterium
ACTGCCTGATGGTGCGCATGTCATTCCCGAAAGACTGCCACAGCAGTCAGATGGTCACCGAATTCACAAAGCTCTTGTGCAACCGTAATGACGCTTGATCTCTGCCAAAAACACTACGGACCGGCAGTTAGCCTTGTTTTAATTCGTCGAACTCACGTTATTCTTTTGTCAATGATACACTTGCTGTCGAAAATAAAGCATCTTTTTTCGGGCTTGTTGAAAACCAAAA
Organism: Bacteroidaceae bacterium; assembly: GCA_963625145.1. Taxonomy (GTDB): domain Bacteria; phylum Bacteroidota; class Bacteroidia; order Bacteroidales; family Bacteroidaceae; genus UBA6398. Next base: position 230 of record CAVFSQ010000138.1, read on the forward strand.
CCAGGGCATTTCCAAGGCTACAAAACAAGCGGGGATGCCTACGGGAAAAATCCCGCTGCACCCCCCGCCGTTTTCACGTGTTCTGCAGCTGCGCTAAGCGCAGAAGAAGAGTATAAGTATCTGCGCCGAAAGAATGCGCAGGAACATTGTCAGAGGATATACCGTGGAATAGCCGATTGCAGGCGCGTCGTTGCCGGCCGTAGCATTGGCAAAAGCCAGTGCAGGGGGGTCGGTGGTGGCGCCCGAGATAACGCCCGACAGTACGAAATAGTTGACCTTGAACTTCATCCGCGCTATTATTCCTATAATAAGAATAGGTATCACAGTTATCAGGAAACCGGTCCACACATATTTCACACCGTCGCCGGCCACTATCATCTGCCAGAAGCCTGCGCCGGCCTTTATGCCAACGGCGGCAAGGAACAGCACGAGCCCCACTTCGCGCAGGAAGAGATTGGCACTCGTAGTGGTGTAGGAGACAATGTGCACCTTGTAGCCCACGCTGCCTATGAGGATTGCCACGATAAGGGGACCGCCGGCAAGGCCGAGGCGCACGGGCGCGGGCATTCCGGGGAACACTATCGGGAAGCTGCCGAGCAGCACGCCGAGTATGATTCCGATAAACAGGGCGCCCACATTGGGGTGGTCAAGGCGCTTCACCGAGTTGCCGAGACGGTCGGACACCTGCTTGACAGCATCCTGCGGACCCACAATGTTCACGCGGTCGCCAATCTGCAGGCGCAAGCCGTTGTTCGCGAAGAATTCAAGGCCGGAACGCGTGACACGAGTGATGTTCACTCCGAAGAGTACGTTGAAATTGAGCTGGCCGAGGGTTTTCCCGTTCACTTCGCTGCGGGTTACAACCACGCGGCGCGACACCACAGGCTCGTCTTTCGCCTCCCAGTCAACTTCCACTTCCTTGCCTACGAAAGCCTCTATGGCTTCGGCATCTTCTTCTGCACACACGAGGTTGAGCTTGTCGCCGTCTTGTATTTGTATCGAGCGGTCGGGAATGATGAATTCATTGCCGCGGAGTATGGTGGTGCATACAAGGTTGCGACCGAGGAAATTGCGCACCGTTTCCATATTCTTGCCCACAAGGGCGTGGTTGGTAACCACCAGCGACATGGAATGCGGTTTGGTATGCGAGTTGTCGTTGCTTTCGTGTTCGAAATCCTCGTTTTCCTTCTTCAGATTCACATGGCAAATATATCTCACAAGCACCGTTGCGCCTATGATACCGAGCACGCCAAGAGGGTATGCGCACGCATAGCCGTTGGCAATCTGCGGAATGGTTCCGTGGAACGACGACGACAGAGCCTCGTTGGCAGCACCGAGACCGGGAGTGTTGGTTACGGCTCCGAAAAGCACGCCCACCATCATGGGAAGGTTGTTGGGGTTGGTGGTATCGAAGAAAACATAATACAGCACGAGCATCACTGCCACATTGAGCAGCACAAGCCCCACGGCAAGCATGTTGAGCGTAAGGCCGCCTTTCCTGAAACTTTCGAAGAACGACGGGCCCACCTGAAGCCCCACACAGTAAACAAAGAGCATAAGCCCGAAGTTCTGCATGAATTCAAGCACTTCCACAGGGCAGGCATAGTCGCTTGTAGGCAAAAGGGTCTTGTAGATATGCCCCACTATGATTCCCGTGAACAGCACGAAAGCCACTCCCAGCGAGATGCCTCCCACCTTGAGCTTTCCGAGCCATACTCCCACGGCTATTACGATTGCGAACAGCAGCATTATATGGGCCACTGAAGCCGTATCGGTAAACAAACTGTAAAACCAATCCATATTTTGTATTTTTATATTTGCTGAATTTTGACGTGCAAAAGTAATCAAAAATAACCAATGCACACAAGGAACATTCATTTATATGCATTGTCTGGCGGCGGAATTATGCATAAAAAGAACAGTCCGCCATGCGTGGTGTAAAGTTTCGCAAGGCGGGCATTCCTTTATATACGTTGCGGATGCAGTTTACTGCCAGTCGCTAGGTGTGGTTCCGTTTCGGTAGATTTCCACGAGCTGCATTTCGAAAATCACAGTGGAATTTGCAGGCACATCGCCGCTGGCTGTTTCGCCGTAGGCAAGGTCGGAGGGGATTGTAACTCTCCAGCGGTCGCCCTTGTGCATATAGAGCAATGCCGTTGACACGCCCTTCACGAGTTCGCTTACCTTGAATGTCGAGGGCGACATGGTGGCGGTGTCGAAAACCTTGTCATATTCTGACGAAAAGCCGGAATGGTCCACCACAAGTCCCGTAGGATGTAGCGACGTCGGCACAAGTAGCGTGCGGTAGGCTATCACTACCCTGTCGGATGTATACGGAGTTTTGCCTTCTTCACCCCGCTTGAGTATTTCTACAGCCACCGAGTCGGTAGTCTTGTGCTCAGCGCTGGTCTGCCGCGAGTAGCACAGATAGAGCCGGCGGTTGCAGTATTTCTCCCAATCGGAGCCGTAAGCGCGCTTTGCCTTGGCTATCGAGTCGCCGGTAGTGAGCATGGCGTTGGCGAAATACTGTTCGTTGCGGGGCTGCCAGTTGGCATATTCGTCTTCCTCGCCGTCGTTTTCCGAGCACGAGCAGAGTGCGGCCGTGCACACGCAGCCCATCACGGCTGCCACGGCCCACTTTCCGGCTTGTTTCAGGATTTTCATTGTACAGTCGATTTTGCCCGTTGTCAGTCTTCTGCAATTTTCTTGAGCAGCGAAGTAATGCTCACGCGGTCTTCTAGTGTGTCGCGCAGGGCGGCAATCTTGATGCGTTCCTGGCGCATGGTGTCGCGATCGCGCAGTGTGACGCATTCGTCGTTGAGCGTGTCGTGGTCGATGGTTATGCAATAAGGTGTGCCTATTGCGTCCTGGCGGCGGTAGCGCTTGCCTATGGAATCCTTATCTTCGTACTTGCAGTTGAAGTGGTAGCGCAGGTCTTTCATTATCTTTTCGCCAAGTTCGGGCAGTCCGTCCTTACGCACCAGCGGCAGTATTGCCAGCTTGGTAGGCGCCAGTTGTTGCGGCAAGTGGAGCACAGTGCGCGTCTCGCCGTTTTCAAGCTGCTGTTCCTCGAACGAATGGCACATCACGGAGAGGAACATGCGGTCAACGCCTATCGATGTTTCCACGTCGTAGGGAGTAAAGCTTTCGCCGGTTTCGGGGTCGTGGTATTTTATCTGCTTGCCGGAGAATTTCTCGTGCTGCGAAAGGTCGAAGTCGGTGCGCGAGTGTATTCCTTCCACCTCCTTGAAGCCGAACGGCATGTGGAACTCTATGTCGCAGGCGGCATTTGCATAGTGCGCCAGTTTTTCGTGGTCGTGGAACCTGTAGTTCTCGGCTCCGAACCCAAGGGCCTGGTGCCATTTCATACGGGCATTCTTCCAATAGTTGAACCATTCCATCTCGGTGCCTGGCTTGCAGAAGAACTGCATTTCCATCTGCTCGAACTCGCGCATACGGAAAATAAACTGTCGCGCTACAATCTCATTGCGGAAAGCCTTGCCTATCTGCGCTATTCCGAACGGCAGTTTCATGCGCCCGGTTTTCTGCACGCTGAGGTAATCGACAAATATTCCCTGCGCCGTTTCGGGACGCAAGTATATGGTTGACGAGCCGTCGGCCGTGGAGCCCATTTCGGTTTTGAACATCAAGTTGAACTGGCGCACGTCGGTCCAGTTGCGCGTGCCGCTGATGGGGCAAACTATTTCCTCGTCAACGATTATCTGCTTAAGTTCGTCGAGGTTGCCGTCGTTCATGGCAGCCTTGTAGCGTTCGTGCAGTGCGTCGCGCTTCTGCATGTGTTCCTGCACACGCTGACTTGTTGCGCGGAACTTGGCCTCGTCAAACGAGTCGCCGAAGCGCTTGCGGGCTTTTGCCACTTCCTTTTCGGCCTTTTCCTCGTATTTGGCTATTTGGTCTTCAATGAGCACATCGGCACGGTAACGCTTTTTCGAGTCGCGGTTATCGATGAGGGGGTCGTTGAAGGCATCCACATGGCCCGAAGCCTTCCACACCGTGGGGTGCATGAAGATTGCTGCATCGAGGCCAACGATATTCTGATGAAGGAGCACCATGCTCTGCCACCAGTACTGCTTTATATTGTTTTTGAGTTCCACGCCGTTCTGCGCATAGTCGTACACGGCGCCCAATCCATCGTAAATCTCGCTTGAGGGGAACACAAAGC
>CAVFSQ010000139.1:0-4394 GCA_963625145.1 Bacteroidaceae bacterium
CCACTGCCAGGTAGAGCAGCGTAACGATATTGCCGGGATTAAACGGTTTGCATTCTTCGGGGTGCAGGCTTTCCCACACCATCTTTCCTCCCACGAAGGCCAGCAAGGCAAACGACACAAACGGGGCGAAACTCTCGATATACCTGTAGAATATACCGGCAACACCCCACCCTATCAGCGGCATCAAGCCTTGGAACGCACCAAACAGCAACGCCATGACAAATGCCTGCGAAGCATGGAAACGCTTCTCGACGAGGCCGCACGCAAAGGCTATGCTGAAACAGTCCATCGCCAGTGCCAGCGAAAGCAGTATACTCTCCAAAATTCCCATTGTCTGTATATCGTTCTATATATCGAAAATCAAGTAGAACGTTCCCCCTATTGCCGTCGTTCCGTTTTTGCCGAAGCCGGGCACATACCACGGTTGCCCCACGCTGTCGCTTTTGCAGGAAATGCGGTTTTTGTATCTCACACTCCACCCAAGGTGGAATATGCTCCATATTTTTGTTTCAACGCCGAACACAAGTTCCAGCCACGCCATATTTCCCTTCAGCGACTTGAAATCGTAGGGTGTGGACGTATGCCAATACGGGTCTACAAGCTCAGGACCGCTTATGTCGTAAGCGACAGGCGAAAAGGCAAGCCTTGCGCCGCCAAAGACTCTGTTGGGAGAAGTTTTGTCGGCCAGGATATTGTAGTCCATCCCTATGCGGAAAAAGGGAGAACTTGTCTTGTAATGCAAACTTGTGGCCTCGTCGGTATGGTCGCTCAAGCCTATTCCCGCCTCGACTATCGGGAAATAAGTCCCCTTGATATTGGCGCGCAAGGCCCCTTCAAGTTCCCCGTACGACGACACTACGCTCAACAACGCCCCTGCCAGGTTTCCCGACACCGAGAACCCTGCCAACAGCGGAAGCTGCTTGGCATCGGATGCGGCAACCGAAGATGCGGCATACTGCACGCCGCGCACTTTTGCCGACTGCTGCCGCGTGGAATCGTTTTGTGCCCAGCTGTAAAAGGGCAACGCCGCACTAAGGAGCAGCAGTAACGTAAACTTTAATATTCTCGACGATGTCATAGCTGACTTTTGAATTGTTTACACACACGCTGTCGATTCGCGTCAAACTGGCCGCCGCGCTTCCCTTTTCAACATTCGCCGACGTAATGGTATGGAACATTGCCGGGCTACAGTCCACCGACTCGAAATGCGCTTCGTTGGTGTGGGCAACGACAACGGTATCGGTGCGTTTTGCTCCGCCGGAAGATATATGGAAAAGCAAGGTGTCGGCGCCAAGGCGGTAGCTCATCGGCAGTTGCAACTCGCTGAGATTCACGCCGAGATTGTAGAGCACCGTATCGGTGCCGGCTGCCGTAACGGTCAGCGTATCCTTCAGCATTGCCGCGCTGCCGGTGCCGGAATTGTAAAAAACGTATTTCACCGTCACCGTATTGCTAAGGGGGCAATCGATGTTGCTGCACGACGAAAGCCCAACCATTAGCGCCCAGGCAAGACACATTGCCATTCTTGCCCGCGATACCAGTTGCCGGGTATGCGCAGTGCCGGGCAGTTTCCGTATGCCGCCCCAGCCGGCTTTAGAATTCGTTTTCAATTTTATAATCGTTGCGTTGCGATGCATTACGGCTCACGAGCTCTCCCAGGAAACCTGCAAGAAAAAGCTGCGTGCCCAGCAACATCATCGTAAGGGCTATATAGAAATACGGAGAGTCGGTGACAAGATGGGCGGGGATGCCGTTGGCAAGCGCATAGAGTTTGTTAGCCCCGACAATCACAATAGCCACGAAACCTATGAAAAACATCAGCGAACCGAGGAATCCAAACACATGCATAGGCTTGCGCCCGAAGCTTGTGAGGAACCACAGACTCAAAAGATCAAGATAGCCGTTGAAAAAGCGGTTAAGGCCGCCGAATTTGGTATGCCCGAACTTGCGTGCCTGATGGTGCACCACCTTTTCTCCTATTTTGTCGAAGCCTGCGTTTTTTGCCAGATAAGGAATATAGCGGTGCATTTCGCCGTAGACCTCAATGTTTTTCACCACATCGCGGCGGTATGCCTTGAGCCCGCAGTTGAAGTCGTGAAGATTGGGTATGCCGCTGACCTTACGTGCCGTAGCGTTGAAAAGTTTTGTAGGGATTGTCTTCGACAGCGGGTCGTAGCGTTTCTTCTTGAAGCCCGACACAAGGTCGTATCCGTCTTCAACAATCATACGCCTCAGTTCGGGAATTTCATCGGGAGAATCCTGCAGGTCGGCATCCATGGTAATCACCACGTCGCCCTGCGCTTTGCGGAAACCGCAGTACAAAGCGGCGCTCTTGCCGTAGTTGCGGCGGAACTTAATGCCGTGAACATTGCTGTCGCCAGCGGCAAGCGATTGAATCACTTCCCACGAGCGGTCGGTGCTGCCGTCACTCACAAATATCACTTCGTAGGTGAGGTGGTTGGTGTCAACCACCCTGCGTATCCATTTATAGAGTTCCCCCAAACTCTCGTCTTCGTTGTAGAGAGGGATTACCAGCGATATATCCATTTATTGCAGTTTGTTTTTAGCTGTGCGCCGTGCAGCCAGCAGAGATGCCGGCAACGACAACACAAGTCCTAGGAAAATATTAAGGTCGAGGATATTTGCGGCATACGCCACAGGCGAAGCCATCTGCATCTGTTGCAGCATGCCGCGCATTTCGTCGAGCCCGGTTCCGCCTGTCATCTGTTTCACGCTTTGCTCCTTGAAAGCTTCACGCACTTCGGGCGAATCGAGCATAGACAGATAGCCGTCTATAAAGGCGCCGTGGTCGAAGAACTGAAACCAAACGTAGCATGCGGCAGCCAGCAGCAGCGAAGCATAGAAATAGACAAGAAGCGAAAAAAGATAGCCCCTTGTGAAACTGATGATTCCCCCGCACACCCTGTCGCGAAAACGGCAAAGCAGAACATAGCCCCAAACCGGCGTAGACACAAATATTGCCATAAACACCAGTTGCAGCACCGGGAGCTGCAGGAAATGCACAAAACACATAAGCCCGGCTATCCACAGCGCGCCGAAAGGCAATGCATAGTTCATGGCAAATGCATTTGTCTGGCGGAAAGCACTGGGTTGCGTAGGTTTCTGTTCCATAGTAGTCGTGGGGAGTTGTTTTGTGCAAAGTTACGATAAATTAGTTCTTCGGCAATGAACTGCAGCGATTTTGCATCTGCCTGTCTTCTATCAGAACAGTATGGATGCCCTTACACTGCAAGCCGAAAGCATGGGCTGCACCACGGGAGCTATAGTGCCCGATGACTCAATCACAGCATAGGGTTCGGAGAGCGAGCGCAGCGACGACGTCCAGTATTTCACCCCGCTTATCTGGGCAACCCCTATCTGTTTCAGCATTTTGTTCACTTCTTTCAGTCCGCCGAGATTGTTCCAGAACTTCATCCACTCTCCCGCCGACGGCAAATACCACGCAGAGCATCCGCGCAGCACATCGTTTGATGCCGCAGCCCGGTTTACCGCCGTATATGCCGCATTGCCGTAAAGATATTCCGAAAGTTCGTAGCCGCGAAGGTCGGAAGCGGCATCGGATGTGAGATATTTCGAAGCCGAACTGGGGAGCATTGCAGCAGTGCACCAGCTGGCAGTGCCGGCAGCGTCGGTTACCGACATGGCACGGGCAGTGTGGAATCCGCCGCAATCAATGTTGTCGGTATCATAAACTATTGCCTTTACATTGAACCCGGCATCGCAAAGGAAAGTGCCGGCTTTAACCGTAGCATCAACAGCCGCCGTATATGTTTTCCCGCTTTCGAAAGTTTCATACGCAGCGTCGTCACCTACAGAACTGGCGTACAAGCGGGTGTTCTGCGTAACATTGATGCCGGATGGCAATGTCATATCGCTTTCAAGTGTGGGGTCTGCAACGCTGTAGGCAAAAAACGCCATATAGGTATCGCCGCCCGTTTCCGGTGAAGACGAGATTTTCTTCACTTCTTCGGGGAAATACGTGCCGTTCTGCATTGAAATCCTTTCGGTTGACGCAAAGACTACGGGATGGACCACCACTGATGTTTTCTTAACGACATCGGTACCTGCAGAAGTCAGACGAAATGCCTTGACATCGGTTCCCGCGCCTATGGTGACACGCAAAAACGCCGACGCGCCATAAAGCCTCAGCGGCTGGGCGGCATTCAGGAAGTCGGCAGCGGTAGACGAAACATTGAAAGCCAGGTCTCTCGACTGCGCATCGGCAAGAGTGCCGTTCTGAGCGGAATAGTCAATGACAACCGAACGCGCCGCCGTATCGACAGTCACCTTCGCGCTGCCTGCATATTTCACGAAAGCCCGCACATTGTCGGTAGTCTCGGCATACTGCAGGTTGCCGCTGAACTGCCCGGAAG
>CAVFSQ010000140.1:0-1617 GCA_963625145.1 Bacteroidaceae bacterium
TATCGGATAGTAGATCATCGGTTTGTCGAAAATAGGAAGCATCTGCTTGCTGACACCCTTGGTGATAGGGTAGAGACGTGTGCCGGAACCGCCGGCAAGAACAATGCCTTTCATGGGGGAAAGAGTCTGATTACTGTTTGAAGCGGCTGTAAATAACAGACATTTTTATTTCGCCGGTATTGCCGCCTACAAGCCGTGTGGAGGCAAGCGACAAATCGTTGCGCACGCGGGTAAGCACGTTCTGTGTAGTGTATCCGTTGCTTTGCTGCGAGTAGGTTGTCGTTACCGGAACGAGCGTAACTTTGTTCCACAAAGGATGCTCTGCCTCCCATTTTGCATATTTGGCTTTGATGGTGGCTTCCGAGTCTTGGGCCGTAACGCCCGACTCGGTCTTCCTTGTGTTGTAGATGTTGGAAACAAGCAGCGAGATGTTTTCGAAAGTGTAGGCATTGTCGCTTGATGCAAACGTTGCCACGTATGACGTTTCGCCGTCGGCCACCTTGCTGTTTTCAAAGAAAGAATACAGTTCTTCGGACTTTAGCATGAGAAGTGTCTGCGGCTTGGGAAGGTTGTATTCCGTCAGTTTGCTGTCGTTGACACGCGCAAACGATATTTTTGCGCTGTTGAGCGTGTCGTTGATATGTTCGTTGCTGTATATGCTATCAATTGGCAGTGTTACTTCGGTGTAGATTCCAACAGGAGTCTTGAGATATGTATAGTCTTCGGTTTCAAGCAGAGACTCGATGTTTTTGTTCTCTATGCGCGTGTTCTGCAGCACTTCTTCTGTTGCAGCCACCTTCTGGTATCCGTTGTAAATGCTGTCGTTCTGTATGTAGCGGAAATGTATCGTCATTATCGCATTGTCGATGTTGAGCATTGTGCCGTTGCCCGAAAGAATGCGGTAATAGAAACCGGGACAAACGTGATGTATGAAGTTATAGGTGTTCTTGAAATTGTTCGGGTTTTCATAGTATTTCCGCATTATGAACGTTCCGTAGTCGGTAGGCAACTTTATGCGTATCTTTCTTTGCAGCGAACTGCTGTAGAGAGTCTGCATGCTGTCACTCAGAGCCATGTCTACTACTGCAAACGAAATTTCCTTGCGAATGGCGTTTTCTTTGTTGTTGACGTATTTCCACGGATCCATGTTTGAGTAGTAAATCATGTTCTCATTCATGGCTTTAGCAGTGTCCAACTCGTAGATGCCCAACTTCATTGAATTGAGCGAGTCTCCATAGTAAGAGTCAATGTATAGGTTCAACTCAATGGAGTCGGCCTCTATTACATTGTTGTCCTGCACCAGGGAATCGGCAGCGGGGAAGGAAAAGTTTTCGAGTGCGTGGAATTGGGCGAGAAAATCGCAGTATGTTGTTGAGTTGGTTTCCGGGTCGGTTATCTTTCCTAAATAGCTGGTTGACGTTGTGCCGAGCACACTGTCTGCCTTTATTGAACGTGAAAATACGCTGAATATTCCCTGGGTTATTTTCAACTCGTCGTATCCCGGCATTACTTTTCCGCCGATGTTCCCGGTATCGTCATCACATGATACCGCTATGAAAACTAAAGCAATGCATGCGAAGAGGCTTTTCAATATATTGTGCTTTCTCACTTTGAATC
>CAVFSQ010000140.1:1627-4350 GCA_963625145.1 Bacteroidaceae bacterium
CCTCTATATGTCTTTATTTTCAGTTAAAAAGACTTTCGTAGAAATTTCCGTAGTATTCGGCGTAGTCGGGATTCTCGATATTGGCTAGAACCGGCTTGCCACTGTTTGCAGCATATTCTGCGATTCCTTCGCTAATATCGGGACTGCCCATAATAATTGCGTCAGAGTGCAGCATTCCGAATTTCAATAGGTCGTCAGCGGTTTCAAATTTGAAATTCTGCTTTTTGAGAAGTGCTTTTGTCACGTTGCGGGTAACGAGGCATGAATTGAAATTCTCGGGCATGTTGTTGCTCAATTTCGTTCCGTTGAGCTCGAATACTATTTTAGAACCGGCAAATGAAGGTTCATCTTTGAATGATGTCTTAATATAGAAAGGAACGATTGAGGAAATCCATCCCTGGCAGTGTATTACATCGGGACGCCAGCGCAGTTTTTTTACGGTTTCAAGAACGCCGCGTGCATAGAATATCGCCCTTTCCCCGTTGTCGGTATATTCAATACCGTTTTCGTCGGTTTCTGTTCCGCGTTTGTCGAAGAAATCATCGTTGTCTATGAAATAAACCTGCATTCTTGCAGCTTGAAGCGATGCAACCTTAATTATCAAAGGGTGGTCGTTACCGTCTATTATAATATTCATCCCTGACAGGCGTATTACTTCGTGTAGCTGGTTGCGGCGCTCGTTGATGCATCCCCATTGCGGGAGGAATGTTCTTATTTCGTGTCCGCTTTCTTGTATGGCCCGAGGAAGTTCTCTTCCCGATTTTGATACTGCAGTTTCTGGAGTGTATGGTGTAATGCCTTGGTTGATGAATAATACTTTTTTTACGTTCATTTAAGTTCGAATTGCTTGCTGACGCAAAGATATTGAATTTTGGGTTAATGACAAAATAAAACGGTTGATACTCAAAAGCAACAACCGTTTCGTAGCTCGTTTTTTAATCTTGATGTTGCGTTTATTTCATATAGTCTTTTGCGACATCGGTATCGCTGAAGTTGTTGCCGGGTATGATGAAATTTGTGATTTTTCCCATGCCACCTTTCTCTGCCTTTAGAAGTGTTAGCTTGGGGCATTCGTCGCGGAATCCCACACGAAGACCGGATACCATTGATTCTAATTTGCCGTCACATTCTATAGCTGTTTGCGATGCTACATTGCCTGTATACCAAAAGCAGAAACAATCTGTAAGGTTAGCATGAACGCCTTTGTTTAGCTTGAATCCCGTGGCAAACTGATCGCTGTAGCAGTAATTAAGGAAATTATTGTCTTGGTAAATTATAAAGCCGCAACTGGTGTCGTAAACTTGGTCTTTTCCGAAGATGTACAGCGGATGAATATTGCGCAGACTATTGCCGCCGGTTTTTATTATCACTCCGTCATGTACATCGGCAATTCGCATGTTTGTAAAAGTGTTGTCGTAGCCTTCTACAAGCAACCCTATGGAATTTGTCTTGCCGTTGCCGGTTATGTTGACGTCACTGATGTCGGCATCAGACGAACCGCTGTTGGCTCCGTGTTTTATATGGATTCCTATTTTTGTGTGTTTGATTGATACGTTTTCTATCTTCGTTTCTCTTCCCCCGTCGATGGATATGCCGTTGGCTACACCTGAGCCATCGATTATACCTCCAATAAAACTATAGTTGCTGCCGTTGATGTTTATGTTGTTGGCTTTGTTGATAGCTCCAAGGCGTACGATGGCTTCATCGGTGTTCCAATTGTCTGTGGCCTTGAATGTGGCATAGTTGCCTAAAACGAGCGAAACGCTTTTTGTGGGTTCGGCGGGCGTGTCGATTGGACGTGATATTAAATAAATGCCATCGGGAAATACGATAGTCTTGTTGGGGTTGTCGGTAATGAGCTTTTGTATGGCATCGGTTGCATCGGTTTTTCCATCACTTGGAACTCCATGCTCCGTGGCGATTACAAATGCGCTTTGCGCCTGCATGATGTTATGTGCATGTTTTTTCTGGGCGGAAATGTGTTGGTTTGCATTTACGGTAAAGGCAAATGCGAAGGCAAATGCCAGGGTTGTTACTTTCATAGTTAATGCTTTTATTATTTATTATAGTCTCTCTTGCTGATAGTTATTTTTGCAAGCTGTTTGTGGGTTGAAGCGGATGTGTAGAGGTATCTGAAATAAATTCCTTCTTCTTTAGCCTGTTTTAACTCTACAGAGTTGGAAATTCCTTTCAGTAGTCCGTTGCGTATGGTATTTATGTTGTTTTGTATTAAAGTTGCGTCATCAAGTTTTCCGCTTACGGTGTAGTGGTACGACAGGCTGCGTGTGCTTTTTGAATAGATCATGGAATCAAGTACAACGCCTTCCGATACTTTTATCGGGCATTGCTTTTCGGTGTATTTCTCGGCTTCTTTTGCACATTGCTCGTCAAATGTTGTCTGCTTGCACGAAAATGGAAATATTGCCGCAAGCAAAAGGGCGGTATAGACTGCAATATGTTTTATATGGCATTCCATATTTATCTTTTACGTATTATATGTCTTATGCGGCTTACTATTTTTGTACCGAGCATAATGCCATCATAAATAGCCATGAACCTGTCGAAATTGTTCAAGATTCCATCGAAATGTCCATGCTGTTTCGGCGGCTCAAACAAACTTCCGGTTAGAGTTTTTAATCTTTTGCCGCTTGTGCGAACATCTTCAAGCGCCTGGTCGCGCATTGAAATGATGTCGTTGAGTGTAGGTCTGGCCGCTTTACTTT
>CAVFSQ010000141.1:0-4339 GCA_963625145.1 Bacteroidaceae bacterium
CTGCAACCTTCCCGCACAGATCGACATCGAAGCCTGCGAAGGGGCCGAATACCGTTTCGTGATGGTGGCAAAGGGAGGAGGCTCGGCCAACAAGACCTACCTCTATCCTATGACAAAGGCTGTAATCCAGAACGAAGGCACGCTTGTGCCCTTCCTTGTGGAGAAGATGAAGAGCCTCGGCACTGCGGCATGCCCCCCCTATCACATCTGCTTCGTCATTGGCGGCACATCGGCCGAAAAGAACCTGCTCACGGTCAAGCTGGGCTCGATACACTACTACGACAGTTTACCCACCACAGGCAATGCCACGGGCCGTGCATTCCGCGACCTCGGGCTTGAAGCCCGTCTGCTCGAAGAGGCCCGCCGCATAGGCTTCGGAGCGCAGTTCGGCGGCAAGGCCTTCGCCCACGACATCCGCGTGATACGGCTGCCGCGCCATGGTGCCAGCTGCCCCATCGGGCTCGGCGTGAGTTGCTCGGCCGACCGCAATATAAAAGCCAAAATCAACCGCGACGGCATATGGATCGAGAAAATGGACACCAACCCCGCCAGTCTCATACCCGCCGCCATGCAGCAGCCCGGCGAGGGCGGCGGTGTGGCCATAGACCTTGATCGGGGCATAGAGGCCGTTTGCCGCGAACTGACCAAATACCCTGTCAGTACACGCCTTTCGCTGAGCGGCACCATAATCGTAGCGCGCGACATTGCTCACGTCCGGCTCAAGGCCCGTCTCGACAGCGGCGAAGGACTGCCGCAGTACTTCAAGGACTATCCTGTGCTCTATGCCGGCCCGGCCAAGACGCCCGAAGGATACCCCTGCGGGAGCATGGGTCCCACCACGTCGAACCGCATGGATCCCTACGTGGACGAGTTCCAGGCGGCAGGAGCGTCGATGGTGATGATTGGCAAAGGCAACCGTGGGCGCGAAGTCACCGAAGCGTGCCGGCGCCACGGAGGATTCTATCTCGGAACCATAGGCGGAGTGGCCGCAGTGCTCTCGCACGACAGCATACGCAGCATCGAGTGCGTGGAATTCCCCGAAATCGGTATGGAGGCCGTGTGGAAAATCACCGTTGAGGATTTCCCCGCATTCATTCTTGTCGACGACAAGGGCAACGATTTCTTTGCGCAGCTCAAGCCTTATGAAAAGCCACGGTGCTCCGGCTGCGGCGCCAAATGATTTTCCCCGGAAATTTAGGTTATTATAGTGGGTTGTCCCGTCTGGTTTTGCCGGCGGGGCAACTTTTTTTGCCGTATTTTTCGTATTTCGACACCCGGGCGGCCCGTTTTCTGAAAAAATGCGTAAATTTGAAACCAATTGCAAAACATTTGCCGACAACTGAAATACCGTACAAAACACCATACAGACATGAAACGTATCCAGACTCTAGTGTGCATGCTTGCCGCTGCGCTTCTCACATTTGGCGTGCAGGCGAAGAACTATGTAGTGAAGTCGCCTTCGGGCAAACTCGTGCTTACTGTTGCCTCGGGCCCGAAGGTGACGTGGCAGGTGAACTTCGCCGGGCGCGAGGTGATATTGCCCTCCGACATTTCGCTCCGGTTGCTCGATGGACGCACGTGGGGCACCGATGCCCCCGCGGGCAAAGTGTCAAAGGTAAGCCGCACCGTCACTGGAGTGAACTACCGCAAGGCCCGAATCGACGATACCTACTCGCTGCTCACGCTCAAGGGCCGCGGCTACACGCTCGAATTCCGCGTCTATGACGACGCGGCTGCCTACCGCTTCATCGCCGGCGTGAACGATTCGGTGTATGTCGAGAACGAAACCGTGGAATACCGCTTCCCGGCCGACCGCGAGGCATGGGTGCCGTATGTCAACGATACGCGCCACGGTGAAAGGTACTCCAACTCGTTCGAGGCTTATTACGACAAGCTGAAGATAACGCAGATGCCGTCGCGCAAACTCGCGCTCATGCCCTTTGTGGTAGACCTCGGCGAAGGCATGAAGGCCGCACTCACCACCGTGGGCGAAATCGACTACCCCGGTATGTACCTGCACTCGTCGTTCAGTAGGGGCATAGCGCTTACGGGTGAGTTCCCCGGTTATCCCGACCTCGTCCACAGCGAGCTCGGCAATGGCGTCGACACCGAGAACTTCAAGACACTCTTCCGCAAGAACTACATCGCCCGCATCGGCGGCAGGCAACAGTTGCCGTGGCGCGCCGTTATCGTAAGCGAAAACGACGCACAGTTGGCCGACTGCAGCCTGGTGCAGAAACTCTGCCGCCCCGCGGAAGGCATCGACTTCTCGTGGGTGAAGCCCGGAAAGTCGGCATGGGAGTGGTGGTGCGCCTCAAACGTCACCGGCGTTGACTTCGAATCGGGCATGAATACCGACACTTACAAGCACTTTGCCGATTTTGCCGCGTGCCACAACCTCGAATACATGATACTCGACGGCGGATGGTATGCCGGCGATATTGTCACCAGCAAAAGCAAAATCGATTTACCGCAGATCCTCTCCTATGCCAAGTCAAAAGGAGTGGGTGTAGTGTTGTGGCTGAGTTGGAAGGCTGCCTTTCTCAATATGCATACAGCGTTCCCCGTCTACGAGAAATGGGGTATAAAGGGACTTAAAATCGATTTCGTCGATGCCAACGACCAGTTTGTACTGCAGAGCGTGAAGCAGATTACCGAGTTTGCGGCAAAGCACCACCTTTTTATCGATTGGCACGGCATGCAGCTCAACGGCATGCAGGTGGCTTACCCAAATATTCTCAACATCGAGGGCGTGCGCGGCCTCGAGCAGGTGAAGTGGCAAAGCGGTGCACAGGGCACACAAGGTGCCGACATGCCAGGCTATGACGTAACCGTGCCGTTCTCGCGCATGATAACCGCCCCCGTCGACTATACTCCCGGTGCCATGCGCAATGCTACGCGCCGCGACTACCATGCCAGCAACGACAATCCCATGAGTCAGGGCACGCGTGTGCACCAGATGGCAATGTACACCGTGTTCGACGCACCGTTACAGATGCTTGCCGACAAGCCTTCCAACTACGAACTCTTCCCCGACTGCATCGATTTCATAGCCAAGGTGCCCACCGTGTTCGACGACCACCGCACCCTCTTGGGCAGCATGGGACAGTATATAGTCACCGCCAAGCGCAGCGGCACTACATGGTACGTTGGCGCCATGACTAACTGGGACGAGCGCACTGTGCAGATACCGCTTTCATTCCTCGGCGAAGGAAAATACCGTGCCGTGGTGTTCAGCGATGGTGTGAATGCCTCGAAGAGTGCCGAAGACTACAAGTGCCGCGAAATCACCGTGACAAGGAACGACAGCCTCGATGCAGTGATGAAGAGTGGAGGCGGATGGACGGCACGCTTCGAAAAACTCTGAACCTGTATATATCGTTGTAAATATAATATAGTAATGAATACGAAACTCAAATGCATCCTATTTGCAGCTGTGCTGCTGGCAGGCACCGCGGCTTCGGCCGCAGGCTACACTGCCAAGTCGCCTTCGGGTAAACTCATGCTCACTGTGAACTCGGGCAGCAAACTTACATGGAAAGTGGACCTTAACGGCCGTGAAATTATCAAGCCTTCTGAACTCGCCGTCGCTCTTACCGACGGCAGCGTGTGGGGACCGGGCGCAAAGGGCAGTAACGCACAGAAGGTGAGCCGCAAAATCAGCACAAAGGACTATACCGCCTCGCAGATTGACGACAGTTATACACGCCTCGACCTCAAGGGCAGCAAATACACCGTTGAGTTCCGTGTCTACGACGATGCTGTGGCCTACCGCTTTAAGGGAGCGTGCAAGGACTCTGTGAACATCAAGAGCGAAACTGTGGAATACAATTTCAACGGTGACCTGAAGACGTGGACTCCGTGGCTTGCTACCGCGAGTTCCGACCAGGAAAAGTATTTCAGTCACTTTGAATCGTTCTACACCGAGACCTTACTGTCGCAGATGCCTGCCGGTAAACTGAGCATTACGCCATTGCTGGTCGATGCCGGCGAGGGCGTGAAGGTGGCCGTCACCGATGTTGGCGACCTCGACTATCCCGGCATGCTGCTGCTTTCAAACTATGCCGCTGCGGGCGGGCTCAAGGGCGACTTTGCCCGCTGTCCCGATATCGGCAAATCGGAGCTCAATGCTGACCATGGCAGTTATGACAACTACAAGAAGCTCGTACGCACCGACTATATAGCCCGGGTGGGAGGCAACCAGCCTTTGACATGGAAAGTGGCGGTTGTTACCGAAAGCGACACCCAGCTTGCCGCATGCAACATAGTGCGCAAACTCTGCAACGGCACTGCACGGGGCGATTTCTCGTGGGTGAAGCCCGGCAAGGTGGCGTGGGAC
>CAVFSQ010000142.1:0-4321 GCA_963625145.1 Bacteroidaceae bacterium
GAAGGGCTACCCGGTGCTGCCTTTTTTTCCAACTGTTTCACTTCCGTATCAACGCTTCCAGTTTGCTGAACCCATCTTCAACCGCACTGTCGAGTAGCGCCGACTGCTCAATGTGGTTGTTGTCACCAGTAGTGTTTACGTTACTGCCGTATTGCACGACATTATTGCTGCCCTTTACCATTTCGCCCTCGCCGGTCATGAGCCATTGTAATTTATCTAAGGAAGGACGTTTCTTAACTTGATTAAAATACCCATTAGATAATCCTGCCATTTTTTCAAAGCGAGAAATTGAAATATTTTTTCGCTCACAATAGTCTGATATTCTGTCTTTTAAGTCCATACCTCTAAAATTTGTCTAAAAAATATCTAAAATTATTTGGTTGGTATCCAAGGATTTTGTACATTTGCATTGTTCAAACAAATAACTGCGACGCAAATATACTAAAAAGATAGATATGGCAACATTAATTGAGATGTACAAAGCTATTCCACGGATGCGCCCGGAGCTGTCTCCGAAGGAGCAATTTGTGAGAAGAATAGCCAGAGTTACCGCCAAGAAAGTGCCGACTGTAAAGAGTTGGTTGTGCGGTAGCCGTACCCCGGACATTCTATGTCAAAAATTGATTAGCAAAGAATTGGGAATTGCAGTAACCGAACTATTCCCCGAAACCCCTAAACATTAAAAAAATGACACTAAGAGAAATCTATCAGTCGATAGACAACACGCCACCCAAGCGGGCGTGGATAAAAAAGATGGCGAAAGCTACTCACAAAAACTGCAACACAGTTCGCGGATGGGTTTCGGGGAGATACCCCGATGAGCTTACGCAGGTTGTCATTGCCCGCAAGTTGAATGTAAGTGTAGAAGAATTATTTCCTAAAAAAGCGAAACAATGAACTGGTTAAACAAGAACAACGCGCTATACGGGCGCTATCTGTCGGAAACCGAAACCGACCACATGACTAACGGAGAGGCTATAATCGCCGCTATTGCTTCTGTTGCGTTCTTCGTGTTCATCGGCTGGGCAGCAACATTGTAACCCATCAACCTAAAACCTGACGCCATGCTGACCAACGCAGAGATAGACGCAATCGCAAGACGTATGGTGCAAATCATGCGGCAGGAGCAGTGCGAGTACATGACATCGCGCGAGGTATGCGCCATGCTGGGCTGGTCAATGGCGACACTCAAAAAGCACTCCGGCGAGATTAGACACACGCAAGTGAACGGCCGGAACAGGTACGACCGAAAGGCTGTAATGGAATTAATCAAATAGACATGGAAGGCTGGTTCAAGACATTCAGAGAAGACATGGACGAAGAATTTTACTTTGACGGAAAGTTTGACAAGTACCACGCATGGATAGACTTGCAAATGCTTGCCGCAATAAAGGATACAACCATCTACAAACACGGCGTACCCGTAGAGGTAAAAGCCGGAGACGTAACAATGTCTATTCGGGATTTGGCCAGTAGATGGAAGTGGTGCGAGAAAACAGTACAACGTTTTTTTGAAAAGCTAAAAGTACTACACAAAGTTACTATCGCTAAATCTAACTTAATCAATGTAGTAAGCATTGTAAATTGGAAAGAAAAGCAACAAAGTACCACACAAAGTACCACACAAAGTACCACACAAAGTACCACACAAAGTACCACACCGGGGCAGAAAGAAAAGAAAAAGAAAGAAAATTTCCCCCCTATAACCCCCTATATAAAGAAAGAAAATAAAGAAAAGAAAGAGGGTTTAGAAGAAGGGAAGAATTTAAAAGAAATAAACTCTATCGAGTTTACAAAGAAAAATGCCTCCAAGATTAATTATGCTGATTATGTCTCCATGACGGAAGATGAATACGGCAAACTTATAGACCAGTATGGGATGGAGCAGACACAGTGGATGGTGGATAAGCTGAACAACTACAAGGGCAGCAGTGGCAGGAAATACAAGAGTGACTATCTGGCAATACGCAGCTGGGTAGTGCAGGAATACGCCAAGAACCATGCAAACACCCGGCACATGACCATACAGGAGAAGGTAATGGCAGAACATCCGAGCATGAGGCTTAACGCGGCAGCCTATGAGCATATAGCCAAAGACGGCAGACGCACATACGGCGAAAGCGAAACAAAGACAGTGCCCTACGACGCACCGCCCAGACCGGATAATTTCCACGTGTGGTGCGATATTGACCAAAAATGGGCAGCCAACTATTAGTCAGTTGAAAAATTACGGCAATGAAGACATTTGCAGATTACGGAATTGAAATACCCTACGGCAGGACTGGCGGCAACATAAAGACTTTCTGCCCGCAGTGTCACGACACGCGGAACAACAAGAGTGATAGAAGCCTGTCGGTGAATATTGACGAAGGAGTGTGGAATTGCCACTACTGCGGCTGGCATGGTTATCTGAACGAAAATGAGGAAAGCAGGAAAGAGTGGATGCGCCGCCAAGCATGGTACAACCCGCAGCCGTTGCGCCGTCAGCATATCGAGTACAAGAAGCCCGAAACAAAGGCAGTGAATCCCACAATGTCAGAAAAGGCGCTTGCATGGTTCAAGGGTCGCGGCATAAGCAAGGAAACTCTGGACGCGATGAAGGTAACGGAGGGCATGGAATGGATGCCGCAGAAAGGCCGTGAGTTCAATACCGTGCAGTTCAACTACTACCTCAACGGCGAATTGGTGAATGTCAAGTACCGCACCGGCGACAAATGCTTCAAGATGGTGCAGGGCGCAAGACTTGTACCCTACAACATAGACGCAATCAAGGGCGAAAAAACCTGCCTGATATGCGAAGGGGAATGTGATGCGCTGTCTTTCTACGAAGTAGGCTACCACAACGTGGTCAGCGTTCCCAACGGCGCAAACACCAATCTGGAATACCTCGACGATTTCATTGAGGACTACTTCGAGGACAAGGAAACTATCTATGTAGCCAGTGATAGCGATACGAAAGGCATCGAACTGCGCAATGAACTGGTAAGGCGTTTCGGGCAGGATGTGTGCCGTGTGCTGGAATACGGAGAAGGATGCAAGGATGCGAACGAACACTTGCAGAAATACGGCGCGGAAAGTCTGCGGCAGATAGTCGAAAACGCACCCGAATCGAAAATAGAGGGTGTGTTCACCGTGACCGACTTTGAGGAAAATCTTGACCATCTGTTTGAGTTCGGAATGGAAAAGGGCGTTACCATCGGGCATGAGAACTTCGACAAGTACTGCTCGTTTGAATCCCGTAGACTTGCAGTCGTAACAGGTATTCCGGGCAGCGGAAAGAGCGAGTTCATAGACGAGATAGCAGAAAGGCTGAATACCCGTTACAGATGGAAATTCGCCTACTTCTCGCCGGAGAACGCACCGCTGGCCTATCACGCAAGCAAGCTGATAAGCAAATTCACCGGCAAACGCTTCGACAAGAAACAGCTTCGCTATGGCGAATACAAGCAGGCGAAGGAATATCTAAGCAAAAATTTCTTTTTCGTCTACCCTCACAACGACTACCGTCTGGACACCATCTTGCAACGCGCAAGAGCGCTCGTCCGCAGACGCGGCATCAAAGCACTGGTGATAGACCCCTACAACCGGCTGGAGGACGACAGCGGCGCGATGAGCGAAACGAAGTTCATCAGCAAGCAGCTTGACAAGATGACCAACTTTGCGCAGCAGAACGATGTACTGGTAATTCTCATGGCGCACCCTACCAAACTGAAACGAAACCAAGAAGGAGTGATAGAACCGCCGACGCTGTACGATATAAGCGGCTCGGCCAACTTCTACAACAAGTGCGACTACGGCATTACGGTACACCGCAACAACGACAGGAAAAACGTGGAAGTACATATCCAAAAAGTGAGATTCCGTCATCTGGGTGAACCGGGAGTGGCATACTTCGCCTACAACCTCAACAACGGACGCTACACACCGTGGTACGAAGGCCAAGAGACGACATGGGATAATTCCAACCATATCATCGAAGGCATCAAGGCCAAAATCGCAAAAGACGAAAGCTACGATATGTTCTCCGGCGAAAACCTGACAACGCTGCCAAGCAGCCAAATTCCATTCTGAAACCAAAAACAGCAAGATATGAAAAGAGAAATTACGAAAGAAGAAATACGCGATTTTTTCGCCAACGGCGCAAAACAGTTCGCAGAGGCCGGGTTCTATCTGCACCAAGTAAAATTCGTTGACGGGGAAGTCTACATGAACTACGAGGAGCGCGAAATCCAGACTAAAAGATTCAAGAAACCAAATTAAGCCCTACAAGGCTCTAAAATACCGCAAGGCAATAAAGTGTACCGCAAGCGCAAGAAACGCG
>CAVFSQ010000143.1:0-3487 GCA_963625145.1 Bacteroidaceae bacterium
GCGTTGGGAGTGGCCTATGAGTTTAACCGAATGTTCGCCGTTGGGGCACAAACAGATTTGGGCCTTGTGGCGTTCCGCAAAAGCGGCGGACGCAATGTGTCGGGAATCGTGACGTTCAGCTATCGTCTACGGCTTGACAACTGAGGGGGATACACTTTTTAATCCAGACTTGTATGTGTAACTGACTATAAAAATATTGTAATGACCGAATTTTTGCTTAATCACCTTTGGGAAGCATGGGCCATAGTGGCCTTGGTGTTTCTTGTGCTCGAACTTATGGCAGGCGACTTCTTTATGATGTGCATTGCTGTCGGCGCAGTGGTTTCTGCGCTTGCAGCCGCCGTTGGAATTGCTTTTCTGCCGAGCATTGCTGTTTTTGTCGTTGTAACGTTGGCTTGCCTGCTGTTGTTACGGCCCAAGATGCTTAAGTGCATGGCTCGCCGTGGGCGCAAGAGCAATGCTGATGCCCTAGTCGGCAAAACGGGAATAGTGAAAGAGGAAATCAAGGCGGGCTCCTACGGTTATGTGGCTATCGACGGTGACATGTGGCGCGGCGTTTCTGCCGACGGAGTCACAATCGCTGTCGGAACAAAAGTTGTGGTTGTGTCGCGCGAAAGCATAGTTCTGACTGTAAAAACCGAATAATATAATCATTTAATACAAACCCTGTAAAACTCCAGACACCATGATTTACGTATTGTTAGTAATGGCATTCTTGGCAATAGTTATCGTTGCCAAAAGTATAACCATCATTTCGCAGTCGAGTACGAAGATTATAGAACGCTTAGGGCGCTATCACGCTACGCTCAATCCCGGCGTGAATCTTATCATGCCTTTTATCGACAAACCGCGGAGCATAGTGATAATGCGCAACAAGCGCTATTACTATTCCACTGAAATCGACCTGCGCGAACAGGTCTACGATTTCGACAAACAGAACGTTATAACTAAAGACAACGTGCAGACCGAAATCAACGCGTTGCTCTATTTCCAAATTGTAGATCCATTCAAGGCTGTATACGAGATAAGCAACCTCCCCAATGCTATCGAGAAACTCACCCAGACAACGTTGCGTAACATCATAGGCGAAATGGAACTCGACGAGACGCTCACCTCGCGCGACACCATCAATACTAAACTGCGCGCGGTGCTCGACGAAGCCACCAACAAGTGGGGCGTTAAGGTTAACCGCGTTGAGCTGCAGGACATAAATCCTCCAGTTAGCGTCTTGCAGGCTATGGAAAAGCAGATGCAGGCTGAGCGCAACAAACGTGCCGAAATCCTGAACAGCGAAGGCGAGAAGCAAAGCGCCATACTTAAGTCGGAAGGCGAGAAAATGGCCACCATTAACCAGGCCGAAGCCGAGAAACAGCGTGCCATACTTAACGCCGAAGGTGTAGCCGCAGCAAAAGTGAAACAGGCCGAAGCCGAAGCCCGGGCCGTGGAACTTATCACCGAAGCCGTTGGCAAATCAACAAACCCCGCCAATTATCTGCTCGCTCAGAAATACATAAGAATGTTGCAGGAAGTGGCCAGCGGCGACAAGACCAAAACAGTCTATCTTCCCATCGAGGCAACAAATATGCTTGGCTCGATAGGCGGCATAAGAGACCTCTTCAAAACAGAATGAAAACGACAACCAAATAAGTTTTAAGTTTAACACGCAATGAAAAATATATCAAGAAGACAATTTCTAAAAGACGGAATGCTTAGCGCAGCTGCACTGGCCGTTGTGCCCGGCAACGTGCTCGGCAAGGCTTATGGCTTTACCGCTCCCAGCGACAAACTCAACATTGCCGGCATAGGCGTTGGCGGAGTAGGGCGCCGTAACATGAGTAATCTCAAGGACGAAAATATCGTGGCCCTTTGCGATGTCGATTGGAGCTACGCCATGAAGACGTTTAACGACTTCCCGAAAGCCAAACGTTTCAAGGACTGGCGCGAGATGTTCGACCGCATGGGCAAGAGCATTGAGGCCGTGATGATAGCAACGCCCGACCATACGCATGCCGTAATTGCGGCGCATGCCATAACCATGGGAAAGCATGTATATCTGCAGAAACCGCTTACGCATTCGGTGTATGAGGCGCGCCTGCTGGCCAAACTGGCAAAGAAATACAAGGTAGCCACGCAGATGGGCAACCAGGGAAGTTCGTTTGAATGGAACAAACGTGTTGCTGAATGGATATGGGCAGGCGAAATAGGGGAAGTGCGCGAGGTTCATTGCTGGACCGACCGCCCGATATGGCCTCAGGGACTTATGAAGCCTACCGAAACGGTTGCTGTGCCCAATACCCTTGATTGGGATCTGTGGATCGGCCCTGCCGAAATGCGCCCCTATCATCCTTCGTACTGTCCGTGGAACTGGCGCGGCTGGTACGACTTCGGCACCGGGGCATTGGGCGATATGGCATGCCATATCATGGATCCCGCAGTGCTGGCCCTCGGACTAAAGTATCCCACAAAGATACAGGCGTCGTCTACTCTCAGCAACCTTTATTCGCCGCCCTATGCCGAAACCATAACCTACACATTCCCCGCACGCCCCAAGAAAGGCAATGTTGAAATGCCCGAAGTAAAACTCACATGGTACGACGGCGGACTCATGCCACAGCGTCCTTCCGAATTGCTCGACGGCGAAATGCTGGGCGACGAGAACGGCGGCATTCTTTTCGTAGGCACCAAGGGAAAGATAATGACCGGATGCTACGGAATGAACCCGACGCTGCTGCCAAAGAGCCGTATGAACGACCTTAAGGAGCCGGTACCGCAACTGCGCCGCGTGATTACAAGCGATGTGGCAAGCATATGGGACTCGAATGCCCACGAAATGGACTGGGTACGTGCATGCAAGGAACCGGCCCGCAGCCGCGTTGAAACGTGCTCGAATTTCGAATTCTCCGGACCTTTTACCGAAATGGTTGACATGGGCGTGATGGCCACGCGTCTTGCTGGACTTACTGGTCTGCAGAAAGAACTCGAATGGGACGGCGAGAATATGAGGTTTACCAACATTTCTCCCAATGACAAGGTGAAGATTGTGAACTACGATGCGTTTGCCGTTATTGACGGTGACCCGAAATTCGACCGCCGCTATACCGAATTCACTGCACAGGAACTTGTGGACGAGTGGATAAAGCATACCTACCACAACGGCTACTCGTTGCCGCCAATGCCTAAAGAATAAAAACTAAAAACGGATGAAACGTATATTCTTTGTAGCGCTTGTTTCTCTGTTGGCTTTTACTTCAACCGTCAGCGGAAAGACGAAAGCCGAAAAACTAGGGTGGAAACTCGCTGTGCAGTCGTGGACTTTCCATGACGAAGACGTTTGCACTACGATTGATAAGTGCGTGGAACTCGACGTAAAGTATATTGAAATCTACCCAGGCCATAAGCTTGGCGGGCCATGGGATAACAAGATTTTCGATTACAATCTCGACGCGGTTTCCTGCAAGCAGTTGCGCAAATATGCAGCCTCTAAGGG
>CAVFSQ010000143.1:3523-4296 GCA_963625145.1 Bacteroidaceae bacterium
CTCTAAGGGCGTGAAAATCGTAGGAACGGGAATCTACGGCGACCCGAAAAGTGAAGACTGGCCGCGTATGTTTGAGTTTGCAAAGCGCATGAAGCTCGAATACATCGGGTGCGAGCCGGCGCTTAATGATTGGGATCTAGTGGAAAATCTCGCCCGCAAGACCGGCATAAAGGTTTCCGTGCATAATCATCCCCGTCCTTCTACCTATTGGAATCCGCTCAACCTGCTCGCCGCTATCGGCAACCGCAGCAATCTGCTTGGCTCGTGCGCCGATGTGGGGCATTGGCTGCGTTGCGGACTTATGCCCGTAGAGTGCATGAAAGTGCTGAACGGAAGGATTGTTTCTTTGCATTTTAAGGATATTGTTGACGGGAACAATTGGGAAGCCATGCACGACACAGTATGGGGCGAGGGTATTATCAACATGCCCCTACTGCTGCGGCAATTAAAGGAACAGGGATTTAAGGGATATTTTGCAATTGAATATGAATATAATTGGGGAAAGTCGATGCCCGAAATAAAAGAAAGCATCAGTAATTTCAACCGAATGGTAGAGGAAATGAAATGATTCGCTTCACTTTCAAACAACAGTCGGTCTGCGCAAAATCAATCGGAGCAGGCCGACTGTCGTTTTCAACAGTACCGTTCTGTCCGTCATCTGTTGCATTGTGCCAGCGAAAGGTGTGCGCAGACATTGTATGCGCATAGCGCAAAAATTGGTAGTGTTTCAGTCAGTGTGTCTGAGTCGATTTGACTCAAGCCTGTAGACTTCA
>CAVFSQ010000144.1:0-4285 GCA_963625145.1 Bacteroidaceae bacterium
CAATGTCTACTTCCAACAACAACGTAAAATGTAAATGAATGAAGAACAACCGCTTACAGATTACCGATTTTTTCTCTCAGAAAACATCAAAAAGAAAGAGGCCCACTTACCCGAGAGCATTTGTATAATCAATCTTTGGTACAAAAAGGACGAGAGCAGATGGGGCATCAAGAAACCCGAAATAAAAGTTTTTGATGACGTCATCGTTTATGAGCACGAGACAGGCATATTCTCCAAGGGGAATCTGTCACGCTTGGCTATCAGAGAATAAAACGGTTGCACATTGCTCAGCAAAACGTTCAAAAAACAAAAAAGGTGCTTTCCTTTTTGAAAACTAAAGCACCTTTTTTGTGCGGTTTCCCTTCTACAGAGAACCTGCATATTGCAAAGGCCATTTTCCGTACGATTAGCCAGGTCTGGAATGCATCCACGGCCCACCGCAAAAGAAATTCTCTTTTGCTTGAAGCGCAATGACCGATTTGCACTAAATTTGCAGCGAAGCACCGCTTTGCTCTATTTTTCTCACCCAAAACTACACTGCCATGCGGCTTACACAAAAAATCTGCAAACTCATCAGCATCCCCAAGAGCCTGTACGTAAATTTCCGGCTGTTGCCCCTGCGCCAGGCATTGCGCATGCCTATTGCCGTAAGGTGGAACACCCGGCTTACAAACCTCAGCGGCTCAGCGGCAATTATAGGTGCGGTACGCCGTGGCATGGTGTCGGTAGGCTTCGAGCGGGTTGCAATTTTCGACCCTCACTCGCAGCCCTGCATTCTCGACATCCGCGGGCACTGGAACATTGGCAACAACACAGTGCTGGGCACCGGAGCGCGCATCAGCATAGCTCCCGGAGGAGTACTGACCACGGGTGACGGCTTCTACAACAGTGCCGCAATAAACATCGTGTGCTTCAACAGCGTAACCTTCGGAGAGAAATGCGTAACCAGTTGGAACACGTTGGTAATGGACAGCAACATCCACACCACACGCAACACCGTTACCGGCGAAATGCGCGACTGCGACGGCCCTATAGCGGTAGGCAGCGGCGTATGGCTATGCGCCGGAGCCATGCTGCTGAAAGGCTCGGCGGTGGCTGACGGATGCATCGTAGCGGCAGGAGCCGTGGTGGGGCGAAGGTTCGAAGAGCCGTGCTGCCTTGTGGCGGGAAACCCTGCCGCAGTCAGGAAACACGGCATCACGCTGCACGGTTTGAGGACTTAAAGCCCGCAATAACACACTGCAGTATGTACAAAAACGGCATTCGGAAGCGGAAAAACGAAAAAAACGGAAAAAAGTTTGGCATTAGGCAAAAATATTGTATTTTTGCCACCGCATACTGAACTACAAAAGCAAAGTGATGAGACAATACAGCAACGTAAACAACTTTTGGTGGTGGCGCTTGAGAATATACAGTTCGCAAGTGTAAAGGTCCGTATGCAATAACCTAGGAAGTTAATCAGAAACAATCACGATGAGGCCCGCTGCACTTGCAGCGGGCCTCAAACTTTTCAGCACAGCAACAACAAAACAAACAACAAATAAAAACAACAGCAAAATGGGAAAATTCACAGTCGACGAACAGGGCTACTACGGCATTTACGGCGGAGCCTACGTGCCCGAGATACTCCACGGATGTGTGGAGGAACTGCGCCGCAACTACCTCAAGATAATCGAAAGCCAGGAATTCCAGAGCGAATTCATGAGTCTGCTGCGCGACTACGCAGGGCGCCCGTCTCCCCTTTACCTAGCCCGGCGCCTGAGCGAGCACTACGGCTGCACCATATACCTCAAGCGCGAAGACCTGAACCACACCGGAGCCCACAAGATAAACAACGCTCTAGGGCAGGTGCTTCTAGCCGAGCGCATGGGCAAGCGCCGCATCGTGGCCGAAACCGGAGCCGGGCAGCACGGCGTGGCAACGGCAACGGTATGCGCCCTGCGCAACCTGCCTTGCACCGTATACATGGGTGCCACCGACGTCAAGCGCCAGCACCTTAACGTGGAGAAGATGAAGATGCTCGGGGCTACAGTGGTTCCCGTCACTTCGGGTAACATGACACTCAAGGATGCCACCAACGAAGCCATACGCGACTGGTGCTGCCACCCCGAAGACACCCACTACGTGATAGGCTCCACCGTGGGTCCACACCCCTACCCCGACATGGTGGCGCGCCTGCAGTCGGTGATAAGCGCCGAGATAAAATACCAGCTGCGGCAACACACGGGCAAGGAAAACCCCGACTACCTCATAGCCTGCGTGGGCGGCGGCAGCAATGCCGCAGGCACCATATACCATTACCTCGACGACGAAGACGTGAAGATAGTACTTGCCGAAGCGGGAGGCAAAGGCGTCGACACGCCCTACACCGCAGCCACCATAGCCCTTGGCAAGCCAGGAGTGCTCCACGGCTCGTATTCCATGGTGATTCAGGATGCCGACGGGCAGATTACAGAGCCCTACAGCGTTTCGGCGGGGCTCGACTACCCAGGCGTGGGCCCCATGCACGCCAACCTGGCACGCGCAGGCCGCGCCACCGTGATTCCCGTAAACGACGACGAGGCACTGGCTGCCGCACAACTATTGACGCGCATCGAAGGCATCATACCGGCGCTCGAATCGTCGCACGCCCTGGCGGCACTCGGGAAAATCAACTTCAAGAGCGACGACGTGGTGGTGCTCACCGTGTCGGGACGCGGCGACAAGGACATGGACACCTACATGAAATATTTCAACGACAGCAACTCCGAAAACAAAGACTGACACACGATGGAAAAATTCCGCTACACCACATCGGTCACGGCGCTTGCGGGCGACATACACACTCCTGTGACCACCTACCTCAAAGTGCGCGACATCTTCGCCCAAAGCGCGCTGATGGAAAGCTCCGACTACCATGGCGGCGAGAATGGGCGCTCGTTCATAGGCCTCGAGCCCATTGCAAAGATTTCGGTGAACCACGGCTACGCCACGGCTCACTACCCCGACGGCAGCGAGGAGACCGTACAGCTCAACGACAGCACCATGCGCATCGAAGATGCCGTGGCATCGTTCCTCTCGCACTTCGAGATTAAAGGCGAAGACTCAAACTACTGCGGGCTCTACGGCTTCACGTCGTTCAACGTTGTGAGATACACCGAAAACATCAACGTCAAAGACAGCACCGCAGCCATGAACGATGCCCCCGACCTGCTCTACATTCTCTACCGCTACATGATAGTGTTCAAGGGCTTCCGCCACGAGATGGAGATAGTGACCCTCACCGGCGACGGCAAAGACCGCACACCGCTCATCGTTCAGGCCATAAACAGCGGCAAGATGAGCGTATACCCGTTCCGTGCCGTGGGCGAAACCACCAGCACGCTCACCGACGACCAGCACCGCGAGAACATACGCCGCGGCATAGTCCACTGCCTGCGGGGCGACGTGTTCCAGGTAGTGGTGTCGAGACGATTCGAGCAGCGCTACGAAGGCGACGACTTCAACCTCTACCGCGCCCTGCGCCGCATAAACCCATCGCCCTACCTCTTCTACTTCGACTTCGGCTCCTTCCGCATCTTCGGCTCTTCGCCCGAAACCCACTACCGCGTGGAAGGCGACACGGCATACATCGACCCCATAGCCGGCACCATACGCCGCACCGGCGACAAGGCCACCGACGACGCACTGACGCAGGCACTGCTCGACAACCCTAAGGAAAACGCCGAGCACGTGATGCTCGTGGACCTCGCACGCAACGACCTGAGCCGCAACTGCACCAACGTGAAAGTTGATTTCTTCCGCGAACCGCAACTCTACAGCCACGTGATACACCTCGTGAGCCGCGTGTCGGGAAAGCTGGAGCCCGGAACAAACACAATAAAGGCATTTATGGACACATTCCCCGCAGGAACGCTCAGCGGAGCACCAAAAGTGAGGGCCATGCAAATTATAAGCCAATACGAACCGCACAATCGCGGAGCCTACGGAGGATGCATAGGCTTCATCGGGTTCAACGGCAACATGAACCTGGCAATAACCATACGCACTTTCGTGAGCCGCAACAGCACGCTGTGGTTCCAGGCCGGAGGAGGCATCGTGGCAAAAAGCGACGTTGAGCAGGAACTGCAGGAAGTAAACAACAAACTCGGAGCACTTAAGGCAGCCATCGTGGCAGCCACAAATGATTCCGACAAATATTGAAACCGTCATGAAAAACATTTGCATAATCGACAACTACGACTCGTTCACCTACAACCTCAGCCACGCCGAGAAGCAGCTGGGCGCTAAGGTGACGGTGCTGAGA
>CAVFSQ010000145.1:0-4281 GCA_963625145.1 Bacteroidaceae bacterium
GCGCTCTATTTTAAAGTGCGGATAGGAAAGGTTGTGGCTATCGCTGAATAGTTACATAAAAATGTTATTCTAGCTTTGCAGCGCAAACAGTTAATGCTGCATTTATGGAAAATCAGAAGACAAGAAAAGTACGCTGTTCGGCAATAATCACTGCCGACAACGAGGTGTTTTTCGCACGCTCACTGCCTCGGGGCCCGCGCTTTCGGCGCGCCACCCAGGGCCACAGCGCAGCGCCGCACAGGCACACACCCCGTTTTTTTCAGCTTACATGAAGATTTTTTTGTCATAATGACGGGGAGATACGGGAAAATCTCTAAATTTGTAAAATCTACAAAGCAAACAATCAAAACAATTAACCATGGACGAAATAACAAAGCCCTATGTTATAGGCCTCGACTTGGGAGGCACTAACTCTGTATTCGGTATCGTTGACGCACGCGGCAACATAGTAGCAACCACAGCCATTAAGACTCAGGCATACCCCGACTTCGACGACTACGTGAAAGCATCGAAAGAAGCTCTCATGCCTATCATCGACACCGTGGGCGGCATCGACAAAATCAAGGCCCTCGGCATCGGAGCGCCAAACGGCAACTATTACAACGGCACTATAGAATACGCTGCCAACCTGAAATGGCAAGGCGTAGTGCCCATTGCCAAGAAATTCGAGGAAGCTCTCGGTGTTCCCGTTATCGTGACCAACGACGCCAATGCCGCCGCTGTGGGCGAATTCACCTACGGTGTGGCACGCGGCATGAAAAACTTCATAATGATTACCCTCGGAACGGGCGTAGGCAGCGGCATATATGTAAACGGCCAGCTTGTGCTGGGCTGCGACGGGCTGGCAGGCGAGCTCGGCCACCTCACCGTGATTCCGCACGGACGCACCTGCGGATGCGGGCGCATAGGATGCCTTGAAACCTACTGCTCGGCTACCGGTGTGGCACGCACGGCACGCGAGATGCTCAACAACCGCGACACCCCGTCGCTGCTGCGCGAAATGCCTGCAAAGGACATCACCTCATACGACGTCTACAAGGCTGCCGTAGCCGGCGACGAACTGGCCAAGGAAATTTTCGAGATGACAGGCGAAATGCTCGGCGAAGCTTGCGCAAACTTCGCGCTCTTCTGCTCGCCCGAGGCTTTCATCTTCATGGGCGGACTTACCAAAGCCGGCGACCTGCTGATGAAACCGCTGCAAAAGTCTTACGACGAGCACGTGATCAGCGTATACAAAGGCAAGGCTAAACTCATGCTTTCGGGCCTCAAGGACAGCGAAACCGCAGTGCTCGGTGCCAGCGCACTGGGATGGGACAACCCGCAGCAGGCCATAAACCCCGAAATCTGAACCTAAACCAACAATGCGCCAAAGGCGGTGCAGCCGGGAAAGCCGTGCAGCACCGCCCTGGCTTGTTTTGAAATACAAAAAGCATGAACAGAACCATTACAGCACTGTGCTTCGCCGCTGCACTGCTCACATCGTGCAGCAAAAGCGAAACGGCATGGACACCGCTTTTCAACGGCGAGAACCTCGACAACTGGGAGAAGTATCTCGGGCCCGGCTTTGAAGGGCACGACAGCCTTACCCGCGCCGCTACTCCCGACAATGTATTCTCGGTAGTAGACCTCAACGGCGAGAAAGTGATACGAATATCGGGAGAAGTATTCGGTTCGCTCGCCACCCGAGACACTACGCTCGGCAACTTCCACGCCCGGCTCGAAATGAAATGGGGCGAAAAGGTGACAAAGGAATTCAACTGCGGTTTCCTGTACTACGGGCACGGTCCGCTCGGGGCTTGCCTCGGGACATGGAAATCGTGCGTGGAATGCCAGTTGCAGCACGGCAACATGGGAGCGCTTTACATGATAGGCGACGACATTGTGCTCAATGCCGAAGCTGCAGAGCGCGACAGCAACTACACCTACACACCGGGAGCGCCGATCACGAAGTTCGGCAAGGCCGCGGGGCGCCGCAAGATTCTCGCTTCGGAAAACGCGGAGAACCCCGTGGGCGAATGGAACACCGTGGAAATCTACTGTTGCGGGCAGCAGACCGTGCACGTTGTCAACGGACGGGTAACGATGCGCACCGGGGGCGTTTCGTCGAACGCATCGGGCCAGGAGCAGCCCCTGACGTCGGGATGCCTGCAGCTGCAGTCGGAAGGCGGGGAACTTTTCGTGAAATCGGTGGAAATACAGCCCATCGACGAGATTCCTGCAGAACTGCTGAACGGCAACTCCAAAATTTAATCTTCAGGACAACGACACTATGAACGGGAAGCATTATACTGCGGTGGTCTTCGACCTTGACGGCACACTGCTCAACACGCTCAGCGACCTTCACGCAAGCGTGAACACGGCGCTTGCACATTTCGGCATGCCGCAGCGCACAGCCGACGAAGTGCGCACCTTCCTCGGCTACGGCTACAGGTATCTCATTTCGCACTGCGCGCCCGAAGGCACAGCCGAAGCCGACATCGACACGGTGCTGAAATATTTCGAAGACTACTACTACTCGCACAGCATAGACACCACCTGCCCCTACCCCGGCATTCCGCAGACAGTAAGCCGGTTGGCCCAAGCCGGATACCGGCTGGCCATTGTCTCGAACAAAGGCATGGCGGCAGTAAGGGAACTTGCCCAGCATTTCTTCTACGGAGAAATAGAAGTGGCCATAGGCGAAAGCGCCGAAGTGCGCCGCAAGCCGGCTCCCGATGCCGCGCTGATTGCTATGGACACACTGAAAGCCCCGCGCGAAGCCACACTCTATGTGGGCGACTCGGAAGTGGATATCGAGACGGCCCGTAACGCAGGCATCGACTGTCTGTCGGTGAGCTGGGGGTTCCGCACAAGGCAACGCCTTGCCGATGCCGGTGCCTCGTGGATTGTAGACAGGCCGGAAGACATATTCGAATTCCTGCAGGCACACTGACAGGGGTACACACCCGAACTTTGCCTTAATTCAAGAACAATTTCGGGGGTTTCCGCTACACCCAGATACAACAAGAGCCGGGACTAAAAGTTCCGGCTCTTGTTGTATCTGGCTTTGTCTGAGTCGTCAGAAACTGATACCCATGGCCTTTGCTATTTTCTTCGAAATTTCGGTATTGTCAATTCGGCCGTCAAACTGTTTTGCGCCCACGCCAATTGCGAATGCGGGAACATAGCCGTTTGAGTGTCCGCCGCTCTGCCAGCCCACGAGCGAGCACTCGTCCATGACTCTCTTTGCCGTGGTGGTAATGCCGTTGGCGCTGTCGTATTCGTTCTTCTGCTTTGCTGCGCCTGCCTTGGTAGCTTCAAAAGCTGACTTCAGACGGTCGGTCTGGCCGTCGCTGAGTTTTACATTTGTCCAGAAGCCGAATCCTTCGCTGAGCAACGATTTCATATCGTCCCAAGTGGTATTTTCAGCGCCTTTGGCCTTGAACAGGCTGTCGGCACGCTGCGAGAAAGTGGCAGCGGTATTGCGCTGGTATTTCAGATTGCTGAGATGAAGTTCGTACGGGCCACGGCCGAGCGAAAGTCCGCCAGTTTCGTGGTCGGCAGTAATGACGATAAGAGTCTCGTCGGGATGTTTCTTGTAGAAATCGAAAGCCACCTTCACGGCTTCGTCCATATCGATAAGTTCGGTGATGAAGCCTGCAGCGTCGTTGCTGTGGCAAGCCCAGTCAATCTTTCCGCCCTCGAGCATGAAGAAGAAGCCTTTCTTGTTCTTTTTCAGGAGAAAATCAATACCGTTCTCACAAATCTGCTTGAGTGTAAGGTCGTCGGCCTTGCGGTCGAGCGCATACGGCAGGCACGAGGTATTGACTTTGGCTGCCTCTTCTGTTTGGAAAAGCACAATCTTGTCGGCTTTCTTGCATTTTTTCTTGTAGTCTTTCAGGCCGCGTGCAAGAGTATAGCCGCCTTTAGTCACAAGTTCAAAGAGATTCTCGCCATTTTCGTTTGCCTTGAGAAACTCCGAGCCGGCAAAGAAATCGAATTTCGATTCTATGAGCTGAAGCCCTATCTTGTGGTATTCGCCGCGGCTCTTCACATGTGCATAGAACGCGCCGGGTGTGGCATGGTCAATCGACACGGTTGTGGAAATGCCCACTGCATAGCCTTCGTCGCGCGCCTGTTCGGCTATCGATTTCACGTTGGTTGTAAGGTCGTCGAGCATGCCTAGCGTGCCGTTGTGTGTCTTGTTGCCCGAAGCAAGCGCCGTGCCGCCGGCAGCTGAGTCGGTCACGCCGTTGGTGCTCGACTGGGTGTTGACAACAGCCGAACTGGGGAAACTGGGGA
>CAVFSQ010000146.1:0-4281 GCA_963625145.1 Bacteroidaceae bacterium
ATTATATCATTATGAAACGTATAGCAGTCGTAATACTAAACTACAATGGCGCCGAAATGCTGCAGAGGTTTCTGCCCGGTGTGATTGAAAACTCCGAGGAAGCCACTGTGTATGTTGCCGACAACGGATCTACCGACAATTCTGCCGAAGTAATGAAAAGTCGGTTCCCCGACACGGCGTTTATTGCTTTCGACGGGAATTACGGTTTTGCCGAAGGCTATAACAAGGCCCTGGCGCAAGTTGAAGAGCAGTACGTGGTGCTTCTGAATTCCGATGTAAAGGTATCGCCCCATTGGCTTGCTCCTTTGCTTGAGTTCATGGATGCCAATCCCGAATACGCTGCATGCCAGCCCAAGATTCTTTCGTACCGCAACATGTCGGAATTCGAATATGCCGGAGCTGCCGGCGGATTCATCGACAAATGGGGGTATCCGTATTGCCGCGGAAGAATTTTCGGCACTGTGGAAACCGACCGCGGCCAGTACGACACCGTTGCCGACGTGTTTTGGGCTACGGGCGCCGCGCTTATGGTGCGCCGCGACGACTATATCGCCAACGGCGGGCTCGATGCCAGGTTCTTTGCCCACATGGAGGAAATCGACCTTTGCTGGAGGCTGCGCAGCCGCGGGCGCAAGATAGCGTGTGTGCCGCAAAGCTATGTGTTCCATATAGGGGGAGCCACGCTCAAGACTTCCAACCCGAAGAAAACCTATCTGAATTTCCGCAACAACCTGTTTATGCTCTACAAAAACACGCCGCCCCGCCGCCTTACTGCCGTGATGGCTTTCAGGCGCGTGTTCGACAACGTGGCTGCCCTGAAATTCCTGCTGTGCGGAGACGTGAAATCGTTCATGGCCGTGCGCAAGGCCCGCAACGACTTCAAGCGCATGCGCGCCGGCTTCAGGCAGTCGAGAAACGAGAACATGCAGAAAACCACAACCATGTCTATTCCCGAGATGAACGGCAGCTGCATCTTGTGGCAGTATTACGTAGGGAAGAAACACAAATTTTCGCAATTGCTATGACGCCCGCTCTGTATCTTATACCCACAACGCTCGGCGAAACAAAGGCCGACTACGTTTTTCCGCCGGCCAACCGTGAGATTATTCTCGGCATAAAGCATTTTATAGTAGAAGAAATACGCACGGCAAGGCGTTTCTTGAAATTCGTCGACAAATCGGTGGACATCGACAGTCTGACATTCTACACAATGGGCAAGCACAGCGACATGACGGAATTCTCACGCCATCTCGAGCCTTTGCGCCACGGCGAATCTGTGGGAATGATAAGCGAAGCCGGATGCCCGGCCGTTGCCGACCCGGGAGCGCTGATCGTGGCGCTGGCCCAGAAGGAAAACCTCAAGGTAGTGCCGCTCGTGGGCCCGTCGTCGGTTCTTCTCGCACTGATGGCTTCGGGAATGAACGGACAGAGTTTTGCGTTCAACGGATACCTGCCGATAGACGAAGGCGAAAGGGTGCGCTCGCTCAAGCATTTCGAGATGCGCGCCGTGAAAGAGCGGCAGACGCAGATGTTCATCGAAACTCCCTACCGCAACAACAAGTTCGTGTCGCTGCTTCTCAAGACGCTTTCGCCGCAGACGCGTCTCTGCATCGCTGCGGGGGTTACTTGCGAAGCGGAGTCAATACGCACGAAAACAATTGCCGAATGGCGCAAGACCGCCATCCCCGACTTCAGCCGCACTCCGGCAATCTTTGCCATAGGCGCAGGCTTCTGATTTTTCCGCTGTACGCATGGCGCTAAAATTCTATGCGCACAAAAGAAAAATTCTCTACGCATAAAATAAAAATTGTTTGCGGTCAGAAGAAAAATTGTTTGCGCATAGCGTTATCAGCAAAGCTGCTGGTGTGTCATAATAGCTTCGCCTCGGCAATTGAAAGTAAGCTTTCATTGTCGAGGCGAAGCCTATATTTCGTCCCCGGGCAGCGGGCGCTTGCCACCAGCGCGGGATTGAAACGATAGCCGCCATAGAGACCGCCCGTCCATCCAAGATGCGTTTTGTCGTGCCCGAAACTCGAGAACGTGCTCACGCCGAAAGGCAGGCCGCCCTCAATACCGATGTACCATCCCCGCTCGGGTGCTGCGCTTTCGTCCGTCACTGCATTCTGTGCCGACAACGGAGAAGCGAAAACCAACGCCGCAAGAATTGCCAATAATGGAAAAGATAGTCTGTTCTTCTTCTTTTATATTGTTGTTAGTTTTGTAGTCAATGGAATTAATTGGCATATAAAAGTAACAATAAAAGACGATAAGCTAAAACAAAATGGCAAGTATTTTAAGGTTTTGTAGCTAGAGCTATTTTTTGTTGATAGAACCATGTTGTTTCCGCCATTTTAGAGGTGAAACTCCTTCGCTCTTAGTGAAAATTCTGATGAAATAACTTTTCGAAATAAAGCCTGTGACCTCACATACTTCGTTGATTGGCATGCGGGAATTGTCGGTAAGTATCTGCTTGGCATATTCTATGCGAAGACTGGCAATCCACTCGCGGAATGTCATGCTGTAAGTCTGCTTTATGTAGCTGGAGACATACGTGCGGTTGCTGTCCAGCTTTCTTGCAAGTTCCTCCACCGTCAGTCCTGGACTGGTGTATCCATGCTGCGCAATCCAATCGGACAGTTTCTTACGTATGTTTGTATAGTAGGAAGGTGTGCCGGCGATTTGTATATCGGCTTTTTCTTTTGTTGGCAGTTCTGTCGTGGCGTTTCCGGCACAGTTCACGTCTTCCATCGGTGTATTTCCAGAATAGTCTCTACCTGCTCATAAAAAAGCAGATAGTTCATGTAGGAATAGAACAGATAGATATAGAAGGGCACGGAAGAAAGTATCCACAGAAATACAAATTTGTCGGGCAGGAAGGTGAGTAGCCCGCAACTGAAGCCGTAGATTACCGCCCACCAAGTGAAGATTGACATCCAGCGAATGTAGGCGGCAATGTCTTCGGAGTGGGTGTCGTCGAAGATACGTACTGCATTGTGATAGGTCTTGATGATGCGCCGCGAAAGGCAAATGCCGTAAATGAAAAGCCATGCCGCCAACGCAATCGTGCCCAAGTGGCGCATCAGGCCGTCGGGAAATGCAACGACAATGATGCAGGATAGTATGTTTACTGTCAGCCAGTAAGCGATATTGCGAATGGAACGCCGGGGTGTGATGTACGAACGGTTCAGAAGGGTGATTAGAGCCGCGCTGAATAGCCAATAGGACAGAAAGTAGGTGGAAAGGTTCATCAGTATGGCCGCATCCTGGCAATTGAAGCGCAGGCCGGCGAAAAGATGCACGGAATAGTTGGCCGACAACAAAAGCAGCACTATGCCCATAATACGGCGCGACTGCCGGTAGTTATCAAATATGGGTTTGTCGGGAGTCTTGCCTGCTATAAAATAGCAAGCAAAGAAAAGCATCAGCGTCAGCGCAATGCCGAGCGAGTTCTTGTATAGTGCGTAATCCATATTGCCAGAGTGAAAAAGACTATAGGGTTTTGGCTGTGGTTGCCTTCTTGTATTTCATGCTGACGGCCTTATGATTGCCGCGTTTGGCGTAAAAACACTTTGCGGGAAGCATTCGAATTCTTCCCGCAAAGCATTCCGACAAGATGCCGTTTCGTTATCTTTTTGCCGTATACTCTTTCTCGAGTTTCACCTTGCCTTGTGCGTCGCATACTTTTACCTTCAGTTTGCCGTTGTCGGTTTCGCCGGCCATATAGGTATTGTTTGAGTTTATAAGTACGGGGAAGTCGGCTCCTTCGAGAGTGGGGTAGTAGAGCAGCTGGTGGTAGTGCCCGCAGAGCATTACGTCGACGCCGGTGCCGTTGAGCACGGGAATGAATTTGTTCTTTACTTCAAGGTCACCGTGCCATCCGCTGGCGTCCTTTGCGGGCGGAACGTGGCAGATGACCACTCTGTATTTTGCATTCTTGTATTCCTCCGACTGCACTACTTTCTTCAGCCACTCGGCCTGCTCGGTGCGGTAGGGGTCGTAGGCATTTGCGCCGGCATATTCCAGGTCGTTGTCGGGCTTGTCTTCTCCCGGATCGAGGGCGATGAAGAATACAGGGCCTTGCTGCCAGGTGTAATAGAGACTGGGCTGCTGCGGGCAGATGTAGGAGTGGAAATCGGCAGCCGCCACGCCGCGTGTTTCGTGGTTGCCGCGCACGTAGTACCACGACTGCTCGGAAGCGAACATCTTTACGCTTTCGTCGAGGAATCCGGTAAACAGCGTTTCGGCATCGGGAAGTATGCTCACCATGTCGCCGTTGTAAAT
>CAVFSQ010000147.1:0-4266 GCA_963625145.1 Bacteroidaceae bacterium
GCCCCACAAGGCGTGAGTCGGGCATGGAAGTCTGAAGTATCACAATGCCGCGCGTGTTGCGCCTTCCGGCTCTTCCTGCAACCTGCGACATCATTTGGAAAGCTCTTTCAAAACTGCGGAAGTCGGGCATGTTGAGCGCAGTGTCGGCATTAAGGATTCCCACTACATTCACGCGGTCGAAATCTAGGCCTTTCGAGACCATTTGGGTTCCTATAAGAATATCGGTAGTGCCGTTGCGGAAAGCCGACAGGATTTCGTTGTATGCGGTTCGCCCGCGTGTTGTGTCGAGGTCAAGCCTGGCGGTGCGGGCTTGCGGGAATATCTTTTTCACGTAGGCTTCCACTTGTTCGGTACCTATTCCGTGGAAACTGGTGTGCGTGCCGCCGCATTTGGGGCATTTGTCGGGCAGGCGGTAGGTGGCGCCGCAATAGTGGCACGACAACAGTCTCATCGATTTGTGGTAGGTGAGGCTTACATCGCATTTCTCACATTTGGCTATCCAGCCGCAGTCGGCGCATTCGATATACGACGAATATCCGCGGCGGTTTTGGAAAAGAATGGCCTGTTGCCCCGATTCGAGGGATTTTTGTATTTCTTCAATGAGTGCGGGTGACAGCGAACTGCACATCATTTTCTTGCGGCGCAATTCATTGGTGTCTTCTACCCGTATTTCGGGGAGGTTGACGTTTCCGAACCTTTTGCTGAGCGTCACCAGCGAGTATTTTCCGGTGCAGGCATTGGCATAGCTTTCAAGGCTTGGGGTCGCGGTGCCTAGCAGAGTTTTCGCACCTTGCATTGTCGCCAGTACGATTGCCGTGTCGCGGGCATTGTATCTAGGCGCAGGCTCTTCTTGTTTGTATGAAGGCTCGTGTTCTTCGTCCACTATCACCAGCCCTAGGTCGCGGTGGGGTAGGAGCAGCGAACTGCGCGCACCGACAATGATGCGGTATGGTTGCGACGATATTTGCTTTTTCCATATCTCCACTCTTTCGCTGTCGGGAAAACGGGAATGGTAAACGCCCATGTCGTTGCCGAAGTAGAGTCGCAGACGGGAGGTTATTTGGGTAGTAAGGGCAATTTCGGGAAGTAGGTACAATACGTTGCGGCCCGAAGCTAGAACTTTTTTAATCAGATGAATGTATATTTCTGTTTTTCCGCTTGACGTCACCCCGTGCAGCAGGCATACATCCTTTTGGGCAAATGATGCGGTAATGGCGTTGTAGGCTTGCTGCTGGTGTTCCGAAAGCGGCTGTGGGGGCATGCATGCCGCATCGCTTGACTTGAGTCGTGATATGTCGGTTTTCACGGTCAGCAGTATGCCGTTTTTTTGAAGTGTCTTCAGGGGACTTTGGCTGCATCCGGCTGTTTTCAGAAGGGCCGCCTGCGTTACAGGGCGCAGTATATTGCGGT
This sequence comes from Bacteroidaceae bacterium, assembly GCA_963625145.1. Taxonomy (GTDB): domain Bacteria; phylum Bacteroidota; class Bacteroidia; order Bacteroidales; family Bacteroidaceae; genus UBA6398. Next base: position 1,411 of record CAVFSQ010000147.1, read on the forward strand.
TTTTGAGGCGTATGGCAGCCAGAGCGCTGCTCATGCTTATGTAAAGTTCCAGCAGATTGAGTTGTGGCTTTGCTTTGGCAAGCGTTCTGCGCAGTGTGTCGAGCTTCTTTTCGTTGAAGTATTCCGGTGAAAGTTCCACTCTAGTTTCTTGCCGTGGTTTGTATTTCGCCGACACAACTTCGCTGGTCATCACAGCTCCTTTGTCGTAGAGCGTCCGCACGGTGGCTATGATGTTGTGCCGCTGTGTGCGCGACTCGAGTGCTGCGATGCTCATTTTCCCTTCGCTTTCCAAAATGTCGACAACGTTCTGCTCTAGTGTGGTGAGCGGTGTTGCAGCATTGAAGTCGGCATTGGGCGAAATCATGCTTTCGCTTGCAAGTTTCATTCCGGAGGGCATTGCGGCAGCCATCACATCGCCTTCCGAGCACATATAGTAACCGGCAATCCAATTCCAGAACGCAAGTTGGGTCGGCATTACCGACGGCAAATCGTCGACCACTTCGCATACAGGTTTTACCGCAATGTTTTCGGCGGGGGCGTGGTTGTGTATTTTCGCAACTATGGCGGAATACTTACGGCGTACCCCGAATTCCACGACTACGCGCTTGCCTACTGCAATTCGCTGCTCCATACTCTCTGGAATGCTGTAGGTGAAATGTCCTTCGAGCGGTAGCGGAACTATTACATCGGCAAACTTCATCCGTGTGCGTATGCTATTTTTGGTCGTAGGCGTGTTTCGGATAGTCTATGGTATAGTGCAACCCGCGGCTTTCCTTGCGTTCGATGGCCATACGGGTTATGAGGTAACCCACGTTGATCATATTGCGCAATTCGCAAATGTCGCGTGTGGCCTTGACGCGTTTGAAAAGTTCTTCGGTCTCTTCGTAGAGAAGGTCGAGTCGTGTCCATGCCCTGTGGAGACGTAGGTTTGAGCGCACGATCCCTACATAGTTCGACATAGTTTGTCCCACTTCCTTCACGTCTTGTGCAATGAGCACTTTTTCTTCGTTGGTCATAGTACCGGTGTCGTTCCATTCGGGCACTTTGTCGTTGAAGGTGTAGCCGGGTATGTTGGCTATGCTATGCTCGGCCGCAGCCTTGGCATACACTACCGCTTCGATAAGCGAGTTGCTTGCAAGGCGGTTGCCGCCGTGAAGACCGGTGCACGCACATTCGCCTATGGCGTAAAGGCGGTGTATCGACGAGCAGGCGTTGCGGTCAACTTTTATGCCGCCGCACAGGTAGTGGGCGCAGGGGGCAACTGGAATGTATTCTTTTGTTATGTCAATACCTATGCTGAGACATTTGCGGTAAATGTTGGGGAAATGTTTCTTGGTTTCTTCGGGATCCTTATATGTAACGTCAAGACACACGTGGTCGAGGCCGTGGATTTTCATTTCGTGGTCGATGGCGCGCGCAACGATGTCGCGCGGTGCAAGCGAAAGACGCTTGTCGTATTTCTGCATGAATTCCTCGCCGTTGGGCAACTTTAGTATTCCTCCGTATCCGCGCATGGCTTCGGTGATAAGGTATGCCGGATGTGTTTCGCCGTGGTGGAAAAGTGCAGTGGGATGGAACTGTATGAATTCCATGTCCTTTACGGTTGCTTTGGCGCGGTAGGCCATGGCAATTCCGTCGCCAGTGGCGATGTTGGGGTTTGTGGTGGTGGCATATACGGCTCCGACGCCTCCAGAGGCTAGTACGGTCACCTTGGAAAGTATTGTGTCGATTTTTCTGGTATCGGGGTCGAGTACGTAGGCACCGTAGCATTCTATATCGGTAGTGCGGCGCGTCACTTCTATGCCGAGGTGATGCTGTGTGATGATTTCTACGGCAAAATGGTTTTCGAGTATACAGATATTGGGCTCGGCCTTGATTGCTTCAATAAGTCCGCGTTGTATTTCAAATCCGGTGTCATCGGCATGGTGCAGGATGCGGAATTCCGAATGTCCGCCTTCGCGGTGGAGGTCAAAGGTGCCGTCGCTTTTCTTGTCGAAGTTCACTCCGTTCTCTACAAGGAAAGCAATGCCTTCGGGAGCGCCTTTCACCACTTGTTCCACGGCTTCGGGGTCGCTTATGTAATCGCCGGCAATCATGGTGTCCTTTATGTGTTTCTCGAAATTGTCTATTTCAAGGTTCGTTACCGAGGCTATGCCGCCTTGGGCTTTCGCGGTATTGGCTTCTTCCAAAGTGGTTTTGCACACGAGGGCCACTTTGCCTTTTCCACGGCGTGCCACACGCAATGCGTAGCTCATTCCGGCCACCCCGGAACCTATGATCAGGAAATCGAATTTGCGTATCATTATAGAGTAATAGTTGTTACAATGTTACAAAACTACAGAAATTTAGCCGTACGCAAAGAATGGTAAAGCGAAAAACATACATATTTCGCTTTGCGGTATACGTATTACCATGTGGCTCTGGCAATGGTTTCGCCAATCCAGAAGGATGTTTCCTACCGTGAAAACTGGTTAGAGAATGTCGACCGTAACCGCAAAAAAACGGCTTCATACAACAGTTTGGCTTTCAAGAGCCCTAATGCGACCGAAAAAAGGTCTATTGCCAAAATGGGTACCGAAGTAAGAAAATTGCAAAGCCCGTCTTGCGGCGCGGCATGGCTTTGCGTAGTTACGCTATGCGCACAACGCGCTGACGGAAAAGCCTGGCATAATCCCACAATACGAGAGCAACAATCTGTGCAAATCCAGCAAAACTGCACGAATCCGATGGGAGTGAAAGTCTCATTTTTGAAGAAAAAATTTTACACCTCGAGTATAAGTATTTGATTGTCACCGTCAATTTGTAAAACGTAAAAATGTAAAACGCGCGAAACACGGTTTTTTCTCTATATAATAA
>CAVFSQ010000148.1:0-4177 GCA_963625145.1 Bacteroidaceae bacterium
GGGCCGTACGCCCCGCTCGAATCCTGCGACTTACTGCGGAGTGTTCTCGGATATACGCAATCTTTTCTCAACACTTCCGGAAGCAAAAATAAGAGGTTACAAATCTGGGCGCTTCTCTTTCAATACCGGCGGCGGCAGATGCGAGGCTTGCAAGGGTACCGGCTACAAATGCATCGAAATGAACTTTATGCCTACGGTATATATGCCATGCGAAGAATGTCACGGAAAGCGCTATAACCACGAGACACTTGAAGTCAGATATCGGGGCAAAAGCATTTCAGACGTTCTCGACATGACAATAAACCAAGCCGTGGATTTCTTCGAAAACATTCCGTCTATTCGGGGAAAAATCATCACGCTCAAGGAAGTGGGGCTCGGATATCTCAAACTGGGCCAGTCTTCAACGACACTTTCCGGTGGAGAAAGCCAACGGGTTAAACTTGCCGCAGAACTTTCAAAACGCGATACCGGGAAAACCATGTATATTCTTGACGAGCCAACCACCGGACTGCATTTCGAAGACATACGAATTCTTCTGTCAGTGCTCAACCGCCTGGTAGAGAAAGGGAACACTGTTATCGTTATAGAGCATAACCTGGACGTTATCAAACAAGCCGATTACATAATAGACATGGGAGTTGGCGGCGGTGCAGAAGGCGGCAGAGTCGTAGCTTGCGGCACACCCGAGCAAGTGGCGGCATCGAAAGCGGGATACACCTCGCGATTCCTTTCGGAAGAACTTGAAAGACTGAAACATGAGCAAAAATAAAGACATAAAGAAAACGAATGTAGCCCGCCTTCTCGACAAAGCAAAAGTCGGTTATGAGCTGGTGGTATACACTGTCGACGAAAACGACCTCAGCGCTGCACATGTCGCAGAGACGCTTGGCGAGGATGTCAATCATGTGTTCAAAACCATAGTAATGCATGGCGACAAAACAGGTTTTTTCGTATGTGTCGTCCCTGGCGATTCAGAAATTGACCTGAAGAAGGCTGCCGCGGCAAGCGGAAACAAAAAATGCGCGCCACTGCCGCTAAAGGAACTGCTGCCAACAACGGGCTATATACGCGGAGGATGCTCCCCTATTGGCATGAAAAAGGCTTTTCCCACATTCATCCACGAATCGGCACAGCTTTACACGGAAATTTACATAAGTGCAGGCATCAGAGGCATGCAAGTAAAGTTATCACCACTCGACTTGCAGCAACAGACGCATGCCGTTTTTGAAAATTTGACAAGCGATAAATCATAAAACTACAAAATCTCATCAATATGTTTGAAAATCAACCGAAAGGTCTATGGACCTTGGCTTTAGCCAATACAGGGGAACGTTTTGGCTACTACACGATGCTGGCAGTATTTGCCCTTTTCCTTGGTGAAAACTTCGGCTTTACGGCCGGGACTGCCGCCGAAATCTACACATGGTTTCTTACTGCCGTTTATTTCCTTCCGCTTTTTGGCGGCATGGCTGCCGACAAATGGGGCTACAATAAAATGGTGGTAATCGGTATAGTGATAATGTTCCTCGGGTATCTGTTCCTGTCAATTCCCATGGGAAAAGGTGTACCGGCTATCGCTGCCATGGGAGCGGCACTGCTTCTCGTAAGTCTCGGAACGGGCTTTTTCAAAGGCAACCTGCAGGTAATGGTAGGCGACCTTTACAATGCGCCGCAATATTCCTCGCAGCGCGATGCAGGCTTCTCTCTTTTCTATATGGCGATAAACATCGGCGCCCTTTTTGCCCCGACTGCAGCAACTTCGATAATGGCATGGGCGCAGGATTCGCTGGGATTTTCAAAAGCCGATTCCTATCACTTCGCTTTTGCCGTAGCGTGTGTATCAGTCGTGGTCAGCATGCTTATTTATTTCCTGGGACGGTCTACTTACAAACAAGTTCTTGTAAAGGGCAAGGAATGCGCGAAATTCACAGAAGATGCCGCTGACGAGATGAGCCCCGCCGAGACAAAGGAACGCATCTTGTGCCTGGTTCTTGTCTTTGCCGTGGTAATATTCTTCTGGATGGCTTTTCACCAAAACGGTTTGACGCTTACTTGGTTTGCCGACGAGTTCACCTCGCGTGAAGTTACCGGCATAACAGCGATGGAATTCAATGTTGTCAATTTGGTTCTTGGCATTTTCATGGTATTCGGTATTTGCGGACTTCTTACAAACCGCAAAGCTTCTGCTGTTTCTAAACTCGTAAACTCGCTTCTTATAGTAGTGCCTGCAGCAGTGCTGGTATATATTTACTGCACCACAGCGGGCGATGTGGTTAAAATCGACGCTCCTATATTCCAGCAGTTCAATCCTTGTTTCGTAGTTGCCCTTACACCTGTAAGCATTGCCCTGTTTGGATGGCTTGCAAAGAAGGGGAAAGAGCCGAAAGCTCCCGTAAAAATCGGTTTGGGTATGCTCGTTGCCGCAGTTGCTTATCTTGTAATGACGGTATTCTGCCTCGGAGCTCCTGCCACAAACCATCCCTACCATGTAGCCGACTTCAATCCGAATCTTCTGGTAAGCACATACCTTATACTTACATTTGCCGAACTGCTGCTTTCGCCTATCGGCATTTCGTTCGTTACGAAAGTAGCTCCTCCCAAGTATAAAGGAATGATGATGGGAGGTTGGTTTGTTGCTACGGCAATAGGCAACAAACTGGTATCGATACCCGGCCACATGTGGGATATGCCATTACCTATAGTTTGGGGAACCCTGATGGTGATATGCCTGGTAGCAGCGCTATTCATTTTCTCGATTATAAAGAAGCTCAACCGAGTGAGCTGACACACGGCGCAGAAGGTAACTGTTAAAGGTTACCTCAGTAACCGGACAGGAGATGGACAAGATATTCTGAATGTTCGTTTCCTGTCTTCGTTTTTACTGTGTTGTTCTACCCCACTCCGGAACTTTTCCATATTACACTCCAAATTCTTTGCGCACACAATTTTTGCGCTATGCGCACAAAATTTTCACGCTATACGCAAAGAATTTTAGCGCTATACTTAACGAAGAAATTGACTTACTCCCGTCAGCCAATGCTACAGACTAGCGCACAAACAATGCCCCATCTTGCTTATGGCAAAATGGGGCACTTAAGTATGTTTGTCAAGCCAGACCTACAGGCCTTTACTTAACCAAGAATTTCTTTCCGTCCTTAATGTATATTCCTTTCTCGGAAGGATTGGTTACTCTAACACCAGAAATATCATAAACCGGAGTCTCTTTGTCTGCTTTATCGGAGGCTACGGTAGATATTCCCGAAGCGTCATCCCCCCAAACAAAAGTAAAATATCCCTGGTAGGTTATGGAATTGTCTGTTGAATTGTAGGCATAATGATATACATAGAATTCACCGCCCTTTTCGTCACCTTTGAAAGAAGTGAATCCAGCCGAAGTGTCAAACCACACCATGTTGTTGCCTTCGTATACATAGTAAAAATAAGCGCCGCCATAACCTGCAGTCTGGGAGCCATTGCGTATGCCTACCGAATCGTCGTAGACAGTAAAGCGCATTTCTGCCGGCGAAGCTGTGGCTCCTTCCATTGTCAAGCCATACTGGTATTTGTCTGTTCCGGAATATTTGGTAAGTGTGGCCTGGGCAGTGCGGTAGGGAGTGTCGGAATTGCTGGTATCGTAATACGAAACCGTACCTACTGCAGTCCAGTCAACCGTTACAGCAGCGGCTTTTGTCAGTTTCACTTCAGCTCCGTCGTACAAATACGAGACGCTGCCATACCATGCCTGGAAATTGTCGAATGTAATAATACCGTCATCATCAAATTGGGCAACGACATAAGCCGACGCATCGTCAGCACCGGCGAGAGTGAACCAAGTGGCCAGCGTAGTAGGAGCGCAGGAAATGCTTTGTTCGTCAAAATCCAACGTACCTACGAGAGTGCTGTTCCATCCCAGCAGGTTGCTTATGGTTATGGTTCCGTCTGCATTCTTGGATATTTCCACTTCGTGTGAAGAACTCAGGGCTGTCCACGTGCTATAATCGGAAATGCCTTCCCACCCTGAAGCTTCGGGAGTGTAGATCCCGACAAAATCTTCAACAGAACTTACGGCTGCTTTTGACGCAATGCAACAAAGCACTGCAATCAATGCGAAAGTAAATCTTTTCATACGCAAAATTTTTTTTGAGTGATTAATATTGTTTTGTCCTGCCCCTCCCTA
>CAVFSQ010000149.1:0-4127 GCA_963625145.1 Bacteroidaceae bacterium
TCGCTACACATCCCGAATATTTCGATCCCCGTCAGTACTGCGGCAAGGCACGCGAATACATGGTGGAGCTCTACAAGCACAAAATTACCGACGTGCTCGGCTCAGACCACAAACTTGCAAACTGCGACTAATCGCAACAAAGCAGCATAACTGGCATAAAGGCTTCGGCAGGACGCCGAAGCCTTTATATTTACCGTCAGTTTCGAAACGGGAGATTTCTACCTGCCCAGTTCCTTGCGCATCTGCCGACCTAGCTTTTCCCAAAACGGCAGCCGCTTCAATGTGGAGCGTACTGGCTTGACATGCCACAGCATAAGCAGAAGCATAAAGACGCAGCCGCAAATGCACATCGCTCCAAACAGCTGCTTTATGGCCGACAGCATACTTGCACCATGCGTATAGCACTGAGCGCTCACGAGATTGTCCATCACATTATGACGCAGCAGATAACTGAAAACGCCTTCCGTGACATTGGCCACCAACCCGTTGCGGATAAAACCGCAGATGGTAAGCCCCATAAAAAAATGCTGGAACGGCATAAGTTCCTCCAGGTAAACGGTAAGCGTGGTAAAAAATATGGAATAGCCAAACGAACGGAGGAACGTAGGCGCCACCAGATAGTCGAATGACAAACCAGGAAACACAAGGAAATACATCATCACCTGATAGCACAGCAGCAGGCCGAAACCTACAGTCAGCAAGCGCGTATAAGGTTGCCGCGTCATCTTCATCCACCACAGGCAGAACAGGCACCCCGTAGCACTTCCCGCCAGCGACACGAGATTAAGCGGCGAGAGTGTCATCATCCCCCAATGCATAACGGCGCCGGCGTAGGTAGTCTGCAGCACCTGCGGCGTGGAGTTCATCACCTCGGCCACGGCAAACATCACGAGTATGGATACAAGCGTCTTGTAGCCGAAAGCCAGTGGCGACAAATACGGATGGTGTATACGAAACATGCGCCACAACGTAAGCGCCACCGTGACTATTCCGGCAAGCAGCACATGGTGCCAGACAGCAACGTCGCCCCAATTGTAATGCTCGCCGTAGAGAAACAACCATATGCCCATAAGAATCGACAACGACCAAAGCACAAGGCCAAGCCAGTCGATGGAGATAAAAGGCAACGGCTTCATAAACCTAAAGGGACGAGTGGCTACAAACATAAACAAAAACACCAGCAGCAACAAACCAACAATGAGCCATTGCATAGTCTGCCACGAGCCGGAATAATAAGTCAGTTGCTGGCTGATCCACGAGTTGGCGCTGATATCGCCAAGCACTATGGCGTAGAGCAAAGGAAAGAAAATGCGGAAATCGCGCTGGGGCGTCATCCACAACTGAATATTGCTGAACACCTCGAAAGTAGCCATCAGTTTCATGTATCCGCAGCAGAAGGAAAGCATACAAAACAAGGGCATAGTCTGGTGAACGTCGGTGAAATTGAAAAGCGCCAGCGTCAACAACACACATAACGTCATGCCGCCTACGGCAAACAGTTCCAGCTGGCGGTTAGTATAGCGGAACTTGAGGCGGAACAGCACGGGAAACGGCATGGCTACTCCAACCTCGCCGCAAACAAAGATAAACGTGATATCTTCCTGCATGAGTTGTGTTGCGCCCATCATCTGCTGCATGGAGCCGAGATAAATGGTATTGACAAGCTGGAAAATGACACCGCATACCAGATAGAGCCATGGCTGAAGCGACTTCGGGATAAAAGTCTTCAGCATTGGCATAGCAAACGGTTGTCCGGGTACAGGTCCTGGCATAGTTTTTCAGGATACTTGAGTTGTCACTATTTTACGGCAAGGCATTAATACTCCACCTTGGTTTCCGCGTTCAGTCCGCCGAGCAACCGAGCGATATCGGCCTCTTTGTTGTCGCGCGTCAGTTCGATGCGCACCGGCACACGCTGCTCCACCTTCACGAAATTGCCTGTGGCGTTGTCTACGGGCACATTGTCGATTGCAGCACCCGAGGCTTCGGATATGGCCGATACGCGTCCACGGTAAGTCACACCCGGCACGGCATCGCACTTGAAGGTCACCGTGGCCCCGGGGTGTATATGGTGCAGCTGCGACTCGCGGTAGTTTGCAATAACCCACACGCTGCTGTCGTCCACGACGTTTACCATCAGCTGACCGGGCTGCACGAGTTGACCTGTGTAAATGTTCTTACGCCCCACATAACCGTCGCACGGCGCCGTGATAACCGTATAGCTCAAGTTGAGGCGGGCAAGATTCAGTTGCGCTTCGGCCACGCTTTCTCCGGCACGGCTTTGGCCCAGTCGGTGAGTCTGCTCGCCGGTGACACTCTCGGTGGCCTTGCGGCTTGCCGATGCCTGCTGCATGCGCGCGCTTGCAGCCTCCCACCGCGAGCATGCCTGTTCGTAGCGTGTCTTGGCATTGTCGAACTGCTGCTGTGTAACGGCTTCCTTGGCCAGCAGGGCGCTGAAACGGTCGTAGTCGCGGCGGGCATTGTCCATATCCTCCTTGGCTTCGGCTATGCCTGCACTGGCAACTTGAACGCCTGCACTGGCCACGCTGACATTGCGCTGCGTAGTTCCGATGCTGGCCGTAACGGCACTGCTACCACTGCGCTGGCCTTTCAAGTCGGCTTCGGCGCGGGCCAAAGCCAGGCGATATTCGGCATCGTCGATAATCACCAGCGTATCGCCCTTCTTCACTTGCTGGAATTCGGTAAAGCGTATTTCCTTGATGAATCCAAGCACACGGGTATTGACGGGAATCTGGTTGCGATGCACCATAGCATTGTCGGTAAATTCGGTATTTCCGAGATGCACAAAGCGGCTGCAAACATATGCTATGCCGAGAATCAAAAAGACAACGACTACAATGTTGTAAGCTCTAAGTATTTGTTTTTTCTTGTTCATAGTTCTCCTGCGATGTATTTCATTTTATAATAAGCGTAAGCAATGTTGATGCGCGCGTCAGCCTCGGCAAGTTCGGCATCAAGCCTCATGTTGCTGGCATCGAGCATATCGGTTACAAGGGCAAGTTGGTTAAGATAGCGATCGTTCACCACCTGATAGTTTTCGCGTGCAAGTTCCACGCTCTTCTTCTGCGTTTCCAATTCGTCATAAGTCTGCTGATAAGCCACCCATGCCGCCTGCATCTGGTTGTTGACCTGTTCCTGCGCCACGGCCTTGCGTTCGGCTGCCTCACGCGTTTCGATCTTTGCCTGCCTTACGCTGTGGTTGCTTTTGAAGAGCGAAGAAAGCTGGTAGCTGACTCCCACACCTATGTACCACACGTTCAAGTTCTTGTCTATGGGAGGCAGTTCGAAAGTAATGGGACCGTTGAAATTGTTGGAAGCCACAAACGCCACCTTGGGAAGCAGGGCGCTGCGTGCCAAACGCAGTTGCTGCCCCGACATACGTTCATCGACCGAGGCCATACGCAGTTGCGGGCTGTTGAGCGCTGCCGTCTGCTGCCAATGACCTTCGCCCTCTTTGCCGAAGGTCATGGCCGCCACATCGTCGGCAGGTTCCAGTGTAACGTCGCCGTCAATGTCCAGCGCGTTGCACAACTGATGGCTGATAACCGCGCGCTGGTTGCGCAGTTTAGTAAGGTTCAAGCGCAACGTTTCCATCTGCAGTTCGTAACGCGTAATGTCGTTCTTCAGTGCAACGCCCTGCCGGTGGCGCTCCTGAATGTCGTCGATAAGCCGCTCAGTCAACTCGATATTGCTCTGCAACACACGTTCGCGGTTGGTCAGTTTTTCGAGGTCGAGATACTGCCCGAGCACCAGCAGGCGTTGCTGCTGGCGCGTAAGGTCGGTGGAAGCCTCGGCCTTTTCCAATCCCAGTTCAGAAATATGCACTCCGGCATTGACGGCTCCACCGGCATATACCGTCTGCTGGGCATCTACCGTAAACTGGTTGCCGAAGTGCGGCGAATGCATGCCGTGTATATCACTGAAATCTCGGTCCATGAGCAGCACGTTGCCGATGTAGCTGGCCGAAAGCCTGGTGCTGATATCGGGAAGGCGCTGACTGCGCGCTGACTTCATGCCCTCGCGGGCGGCCTCGATGCCTGTCTGGCTTGTGCGAATGCTGCGGTTAGCATTTTCCAAAAGGGAAAACATCTCGTCGATAGTAAGCC
>CAVFSQ010000150.1:0-4126 GCA_963625145.1 Bacteroidaceae bacterium
AATATTATATACATTATACAGAAAGGCATGGGGGGGGGTGCAGGGGTGGATAACCCACTAATTTTAATGTTTTAACTTTTAATGTTTTAATGTCGTCAGTATTTTTAACGCCCTTCCTCACTCAAATTTATGCTTTTTTGACTATTTTTTTTTCTCGACATATCAAAATGTTGTTCTAGCTTTGCAGCGCAAAACAAATAATACTGCATCATGGACAATCAAAAGACTAGAAAAGTACGCGGTTCGGCAATCATCACTGCCGACGACGAGGTGTTTTTCACCCCCCTACCGCAAGTTGGAAGACGGCGAAAAGCCACAGCGCCCTATCGCCGCATGTAAAATCGGTTCGCTTTCGGAAACGAAGAACTGCTATCTCATACGCCTCACGTTCGCAAAAACCACGTCAAGGCAATACCTGATACAAGAACTCATAAAACTGATAACGAAACTATGAAGTACATCGAACAAGCGTCTATAACGGCGTACAGGTGTCATTTTGCAAGCCTTCTTGTTGTCGCGGCACGGTGGCTTTTGCGTTGGAGGGTAAAGTGTCAATGTAATTCCCCCACTGCCTCCGCGGCTTGCGGCATCAAAACAAACACAGTCCGATGCCGCAGGAAACGGCATCGGACTGTGTTTTGTAGTTTAGCTTATCTTAGGGTATATTCTTGTCTACCCGTTGGCGGAATTAAATCAAGTCGACAAAACATGAAGTTCCCGCAAAACCTACTTGCTTTACGGGAACTTCTTTTCTTTGGCTTACTCAGCCTTTACATCTTTGCCGTAATCATAATGAAGGAGTAAGGTTCGAGGTCCACTGTCATCTGCTTCTTTAGCTTGAATTGCGTCTCGGTGGTGGCTATAGGCTGCTGTTCGTAATTGTTCAGCTGCTTAGGGTCGCCCTTGAGGGTGGTGACAATGGCGTTGCTCTTCAGGCCATTGAAGCGCGCAAGGTTGATGTCGGCCTTGCGTGGCTCGCCCGATGCGTTGCATATCTTTATGAATACTTCGCGCGTCGCGGTGTTGAGCACTACCGACTGCTCCTGCAAATTGGTCTTCCCGCCCTGGAACTTCACGCAGTCGCCATAGAAGTAATTGCCCGACGAGCGTCCGAACATCTGCTGCACATAGTAGCTGCAGGTGAATACACACTGGGTGTTGGTGAAGTGAATCAGGTTCGGCCCCCATATTTTTGTGCCTTTGCCGAAGAGCGGCGCGTAGCTCGTCATGGTAACTATATCGGCATTGCGCTCTATATGGATAAGATAGAGGGCTTCGGCAAGGGCATCGCGCATTGTTTCGCCAGTTGAGGCGTACTCGCCCACGTAGACCTTCGTCTTGCGGTCGCGCGGATAGGCGTCGTACTGCCGTGAAGTTTCGAAATAGGTGGAGGGCTCGTAGTAATGCTCGTCGATAATGGGAAAAGCGAGCTCGTCGGCGAGTTTCCATGCGCGCCCGTAGTCGTAGCCCACATTGGGGTGGGATGCAGTGCCGGCTGTTCCTACGACAATGATTTCGGGGTGTGCTTTGACAACCCGTTCGTAGATATACTTGAAGCGCTCGGCAAACTCAGGGGTGATGCGTTCCTCGTTGCCGATACCTATGTATTTTAGGTTGAAGGGCGCGGGATGCCCTGCTTCAGCGCGTATGCGCCCCCATTTTGTTGACACGTCGCCGTTGGCCCACTCTATGAGGTCGAGCACATCCTGTGTCCATTCGTCCATTTCGCTCATCGGCACTGCATCCTGCGCCTGCTCTTTCATAGGCCAGCCGCCGCCTGCTCCCTGGCAGCTTACGCCGCACGGGAGAATGGGAAGCGGCTCCATGCCTATGTCTTCACACAACTGGAAATACTCGTAGTAGCCCAACCCGAGGCTTTGATGGTAGCCCCATGTGTTTTTGTTCTGCAGCCGCTGTTCCTTAGGCCCTACAGAGTTTTTCCAACGGTAGGTGTTCCACATGCCGTCCCCTCCGCCGTGTATTATGCATCCTCCCGGAAACCGCATGAACTTGGGATGAAGGGCTGCAAGGGCTTCGGCAAGGTCGCGGCGCAGTCCGTGTCCCTTGTAGGTGTTCCTTGGCATAAGCGAGAGCATGTCAATGTCAACGGTGCCCACGGTGAGCGAGAGTAGGCGGAGCGATGCGTTGTTGCAGTCGGCAGCGGAGCGCAGGGCGCACTGTTGCTTTGCCCACTCGTTGGATTCAACGCTTATTGTTGTGTCGGCCAGAATCTTCTTGTCCTTGTTGTCTACGAGCACTGCACGCATCTGCGTGGCTTTTTTGTCGGGATTGCGTGCAAAGAATGACAGGTCGTAGAATTCATCCTTTTTGACAACGATACCATCGAAACCATTGTTCTCCAGCCCGAAGCCAGTCCAGCCGTCGTAGTCGTAGTAACGGCCTACGCGCTCAGTGTTGATCCGCATATAATTTGGATTGTTGGCGTTTAGCGGACTGATTTGCATAGGCGTTGCATAGCCGAGCGAATGTCCTGGGCGTATGATGTGCCATGCCGTGCCCGGTCCCCATCCGTCGCGCTCGTTGAAGTTGTATTCGAATGAACCGTTCTGAAGCAGTTCGGCATAGAGTCCTCCGTCGGCTGAGGAGTCAATGTCTTCGAAAAAGATTCCTATGAGCTGATTGCTGATTTGCTTGCCCCCCTTGGGCGCTTTCACGGGTTTTGTTTCTGCCGAGGCCGTGACTGCTGCGGCTGCGAACGCGGCAAGCAGCAGGGATGATAGTGTCAGTTTCATATCGATTGCTGTAATCAGGAGTTTATGATCAGATTATTGTTTGATAGCCTTGCGGCACTATTTTTTCAGCGTGTAGCTTCCTGCCTTGTATTCCTTGGCTTCACTTTCGCCCGGGAGAGTTACGGAAGCTGTGGCTCCTTCAGGAACAGTGAAACTCCATATCCATTTGTCGCCCTCGTACTTCCACTCGCTCTTTATCGTGCCGGCAGCCGACTTGTACTCGGCCTTCACGAAGCCCAGACGCTTGTCGGGCACCGGCTTCATGATGATATGCTTGAAACCGGGCTGAGCCACATCTGCCGATATTCCGGCCACGGTCTCCCATATCCATTCACAAACCGCTCCGTAGGCGTAGTGGTTGAAGCTGTTCATGCCCTGCGGCCCCATGCCCTTGTCGAGCATGTAGGAATTCCAGCGTTCCCATATCGTGGTTGCTCCGTTGTCAATCGAATAGAGCCAGCTGGGGTTCTTGCGCTGCAGCAGCAGTTCGTAGGCCACGTCCACCATTCCGTTTTCGGTGAGCGTGGGCATGAGTATCGAAGTTCCGAGGAATCCCGTCTGCAGGCATCCGCCGTGGGCCTTGAAGTTCTCGCGCAGGCGCGCTATCATGGCATCGCGTGCGGAGCCTTCCACAAGGTTGTTTCTGAGCGCGAAGAGGGAGGGCGTCTGCATGGTGTTGAGTATGGCGGTCTTGAACGTGCCGTCGGCATTGAGGAACTTCTCCTTTAGATACTTCACGGCATTGCTCTGCATGGCTGCATACTTGGCAGCATCACGGCCCGTGGCCTGGGCCATGTCCTTCATCATGCCGGCATTCGAAGCCCAGTAGCTTGCGCACAGGTAGTTCCAGTATTCGTATGTTTCCGGGCGCATTACGGTGTTCCCATTCTCGTCCTGCATGTAGATGCCTCCGCCACACGACTCCAGCGGCTCGTAGCTCAGCCAGTCGGCCCACTGGTAGTTGCCGTTTTCGGCAGCAAGCGTCTTGTGGTCGTATTTTGTTTCGTTGAGATGGTTCATGAGATTGTCCATAGCGCTCCAGTTCTCGTTGACGATGGCTTTGTCGTCGAACTGCTTCCACATCACCCAGGGCACTATTATGCCGGCATCCGACCATCCCACGCGCGTCATCGATGTGGGCTCGGCTCCGTACTGGGCAATGGGCGCCACGCCGCCGAAGCCTCCCGAGGGGCTCTGCGTGTCGCGCATGTCGCGCATCCATTTATGGAAAAACCTGCGGGTGTTGGCAAAGAAGGTTCCCGTTTCGGAGAACACCTGCGTGTCGGCCGTCCATCCCAGGCGCTCGTTGCGCTGCGGGCAGTCGGTGGGCACGGAGAGGTAGTTTGAGCGCTGCCCCCACACGGTGTTTGAAA
>CAVFSQ010000151.1:0-4096 GCA_963625145.1 Bacteroidaceae bacterium
CACCTACTGCCTACTGTTCAACTCCACACTGCTCGAATACTACAACGACACCCACGACCGCGCCACGGCCGAAGACCTGTGGCAGCTGGCAAAGATACAAATGGACGACGCGCTGACATACGTGGGCAAAGACGCCCTGTTCGACGCCAAGCACAAGTCCACGTGGATATTCTTCGACTGGCGCGACGGCATCGACGTGAACACAGCCATGCAGTGCGCCACAATATTCGCACTCGAGCAAACCTACGAACTGGCAAGGCTCATAGGGCGCGAAGCCGAAGTGAAGCTGTGGCCCGCACTCGCACGCCGCATGAAGAAAGCGGCACGCGCGGCATACTACGACAAGAAGCTCAAGATGGCTGTAAGCGGGCCCAACCGCCAGCTGTCGGTACTCAGCCAGGTGTGGATGACTAAGGCCGGGGCACTCGAAGGCAACGAGGCGCAGCAGGCTATACGTGCCGCACTGGCCAGCGACAAAACAGTGAAGCTCGGCACGCCCTACGCCACACACTATCTGATAGAAGCCATGATAAAATGCGGCATGACACGCGAAGCACGGCAATACCTCACCGACTACTGGGGAGGAATGGTGAAGCGCGGAGCCGATACCTTCTGGGAAACCTACGACCCCGACAACGACTTCCTCTCGCCCTACGGATTCTCGCCGCTCAACAGCTACTGCCACGCCTGGAGCTGCACGCCCGTATATTTCATACAGAAATACCCCGAGATATTCCAGACAGCCGAGTAGACCCCAGCCGCAACAAAACATACTATTGGGGGAACAGCGCCAAGCGCCGTTCCCCCAATAGTTTTATCGTTATCGGTAGTTTTTATTCTACTTGATATCCTCGAGCACCGACAGCCGCTTCAGAAACGACGGGAACTTGAAGTAGCGCCACGCATCGAGTTCGCGCAGCTCCGACACAGCCCGCAACAGGAAGCCCACAGCCGTGCATCGCTGTTTGCGGCTGGCTGAGCCCGCAGTCAGCGCATCGGCAACGATGTCGAACATAGCGCCCACTGCCTCGTCGGGAGCATAGCCGCCGGCAAGGCAGTTGTAGTGGTCGTCGGCAAAGAAACGCAGGCTGACGGTTTTCGCCGCATTGAGAAACACAGTCACGCCCTGCAGCAGTTTTTGGCTCTGCATGCAATCCTTGATTTCGGCAGTCTTCGCTCCCAGGGCAGCCATGGCAGCATCCACATCGAAGCGCCCGTTGCGTGCCGAAAGGCTTGCGTTGAGCGCCTCGTCGGTTTCCACCACATTCGGGCGGTCTATCACCGGAATCTTGTGCAGGAGCACACTGCGCTGCAGCAACTGGCGCCAGCGCAGCATGCGCGTGCCCTGCCATATTTCGGCAGCCGCAGCCAGAAGCACATAGTGGGGCGAGCCCTCGCCGAGAATCACTTCGGCGGCTTCATTTGCCACACGAGCATCGTCGCGGCGGACAAGAGATTTTATTTCAAACGTCACGGCATGAAGGCCGTTGCGCACGGTTTCGAACTTTATGCGCGGGTCGTCAATCAGTTCGAGGAAGCAAGGCATCTGCAGCCGCTGCAAGTCGCTGCGAAGCTTGTCGCGCTCTTCGTCGCCGAGAGACATATACAGCTCGCAGAATCCGCCCCACGACGCAGCCACCTTCAGCCGCCCCGGGCCTGCGGGAATAAGGGCGTAGTGGGCCAGGTAGGCAAAGTCGTCGTGCATGGCCGGGAAGCTCGGTTCGCACGCAAAGTCGGCCCCGGGCTTGAAGTATCGGCTCAAGTCAACCTTCAGCATCAATTCCAGCAGCGAGTTGTGGCGCAGTCTGTCAACGGCAGGCGCATTGCGGTCGTTGTCAGGAGTGAGGAACGGCCGTAGCGGCGCGGTAGGGATAAAAGCCTGCAGCGCGCCGTCGGACGCAGAACCGGTGTTGAAATATCCGGCCAGGGCCAGGAAAGCGGGGCGAAGGCTGTCGGGGAGGCACACAATCACGGCATCGCGCTGCGCCAAAAGCTTCGGCGAGCGTCGGGCATTGCGCGAACCGCACGCAGCCTCTTCAGTCAGGCACCGGTTGGCTTTGCGGTTGTAGTCGAATATAAGGTAGCGCACTGTGTGGCAAGCATCTTCGCCAGGGTACTGGCGCTGGAAGAAAGCCACGAGACTGTCGGCGGCACGCCATGCCCCCACTTCTTCGGCACGCTCGCCGCCCGAAGCAGCGTGCACTATCTGCATGCGGTAGCGGCGCACATCGGGAACGCGCAGGCACAGGCAGTTGCCCAGGCGCAGCAGCAGAAAGCGCGACTTCGCTCCCCCGCCGCCCGACTTTGCCTGCTTCACCACTCCCGTGCAGCCCTTCAGAGGGCCGTCGAGCAGACACACTTCGTCGTTCTCGGCAATAAGGCTGTCGTATTCGGCTTCTTCTATCTTCAAGTCCTCTATGCCCGAAGCCACCTTGTCGATATAGAAAACGAAGCGCTCCATCTCGTCGTCGCGCACAACGGCAGCGCGCATTGCCGCCTCGAGCCCGCCGTCGGAGCGCCCGACATTGGGGATATAGGCATTGATATACTCGGGCTGCCCGTCGCTGCCGCGGCGGAAGAAACAGCCCGAAGGCGCAACAATGGCATGCAGGGCCTTGAGGCTCTCCATCCTGACGAAAAGCACACCGTAGATCAGCGGCTTGAAGCGGGCACGGTCGCCATCGGCAACCGAAGTGCGGCACATGGGGAGGTAGACATCCTGAACCACAGCCGGCGCACCGCTTGCGGCACCGAACTTTCCGAGGATGGTTTCCTTGAGACTTTGCTCCTTGAATTTTTCTGTATTAACTATAAACCACATATCAATATTTCAATAAGGTTGTGACGTGCTGCCCATTGCAGCAAGTATACACGGGGCGGGTTTTCACGGCTGGCCATGTGCATTCACGGGCATTTACGTTTCCGCCCTCCGCAGCAACCAATAGTGCGCGGTTTTTGTTTCGCACACAAATATACGACTATAAATTCTGAACAACAAACGGCTTTATGCGTTTTCTTTTGTGAAAACGGCAAAAATTTCAGAAAAGCTAAAGCAATAGGCGCAGAGACAGCGCACTGCATAGCGTTTCTTCGGCAGGATTTTTTATCTTTGCCAAACCATTCAGAAATATGACATTCAACCATTACACCACAAAACTACAAGGCAGATGAGAAAACTTGCGCTCATACTGCTGGCCCTGCTGTGCATCACGGCGTCGTGCACCGACCTCGACGAAGTGAACCAGCGGCTCGACTCTCTCGAAAAATCGGTATACGACCTGCAGTCGGCAACCGAAGCCTTGCGGCAGGCATACCACGACGGAAAGATAATAAAGGACGTGACGCCGATAGAGCAAGGCAACGGAGGATGGAACGTAACCTTCTCCGACAACTCAAGCATATACGTGATGAACGGCGCTGACGGTGCCGACGGTAAGGATGGCGTTGACGGCAAAGACGGTGCTGACGGCAAAGACGGCGTTGATGGCAAGGATGGTGCTGACGGCAAAGACGGCGCTGACGGCAAAGATGGAATTGACGGGATTACGCCGTTCATAAAAGTCGACCAGGACGGATTCTTCACCATTTCGTACGACAATGGCAGCACCTTCAGCCGTATGCAGGACGAATACGGCGACGGCATACTGGCTGTGGGCACTTCGGTGAGAGTCACAACCAACGCCGCCGGCAACTACGTCTTCGTGCAATACTACAACAACGACACCACCAACATCGTGAGGGAGACAGAAACACCCATCTCGTCGAACGCAGCGGTCACAATCAAAGCCATTGAGGAAAACGAGAAGACGCACGTCATCACACTGACAATGGCCGACGGCACGGCATTCACGTTCGGCAAGCAATACGTCTACCCCACCAGCATAGCCATACTCACAACCGAGACAGTGAACATCACGAAGCAAGGCACGGCCACAATAGAATTCAGGGTAAACCCGCAAACGGCCCTCTTCGACTACGACACACAGGATGAAAACTGCCAGATAGAGCTCGACAAGGTGGGCACTTCCCGGGCTTCGCGCAGCTACGTCACCAAGCCCACCGGCTACAGGCTGGCCCGGGTGGAGCAATGCTTCGA
>CAVFSQ010000152.1:0-1045 GCA_963625145.1 Bacteroidaceae bacterium
TTTTTGGGGGCGGCCTTGCACTGCTGGCTCTGCCGTGAAGCAAGATGCGGTGCCGTTGACTTTACGACTATAATATGCACCCGGGTTGTCAATTGTTACGGAAAAATCGTATTTTTGTGCTTAAGAAAACCAATTACCCCGAATATAATGATGAAAACCCCATTGCGCATGAGAACCGCTTTGCTTGCAGTGCTGTTTGTAGGCATGTCGGTGCCGTTTGCGGCAGCCCAGACTTACACGCTGTTCAGCAACGGAGCCACAAGCTACACCATAGTGGTTTCGCCCAAAGCCCCCGAAGCCGAACTCAACGCTGCCAACGAACTGCAGTCGTGCCTTGCGAAAATCGGCAACGTGAATATCGCGATTTCAAACAAAGTGCAGTCGGCGGGCAAACACATTTACATAGGTTACGACACGGCCCTGAAATATCACGGCGGCCCGGCCGCGAAACTGAAAGACGAAGGCTATGCCTATCTCTCGAAGAACGCAAATATATATATATACGGCAAAACCGCCCGCGCCACCATGTACGGCGTGTTTGCCTTTCTGGAAGACGAGCTTGGCGTGAGATGGTTTGCGAGCGACGTTACCCGCCTTCCGAAGCGCGGCAGCTATGCGTTTTCGCGCCTCAACGTCACATCTTCGCCCGGGATGGCGATACGTACCATAGGATACAAGGAGGCTGAGGACGCATTGTGGTGCGCCCGCAACAAGGTAAACGGTGGGGGAGTGCCTGAGAGATACGGCGGCAGCGAAAACTATTGGGGCAGCCACACTTCGGGGCAGTACGTGCCCGAGTCGAAGTATTTCGCCAGCCATCCCGAGTATTTCGCCATGCGCAACGGCAAGCGCGTATCGGGCGGACAGCTCTGCCTCTCAAACTCCGACGTGCTGAAAATCGTGGTGAACGAAATACTTGCAAGGATAGCCGCTTCGCCCGAAAATATAATCTACGACTTGAGTCAGAACGACAACCAATACTACTGCACTTGCGCCAAATGCACCGCCCTGGCCGAAAAATATCAGGCGCAGAGCGGCGTGTGGC
>CAVFSQ010000152.1:1055-4054 GCA_963625145.1 Bacteroidaceae bacterium
GCGTGTGGCTGTGGTTCGTCAACCAAGTGGCGCGCCAGATAAAAAAGAAATATCCCGGTAAATACATCGGTACGTTTGCTTATCTCTACACGCGCAAGCCTCCCGTGGGCATCGTGCCCGACGACAACGTGGTGATACGCCTCTGCAGCATAGAGTGCTGCTTTACCCACAGCCTCGAAGGGTGCTCGGAAGAATGCAACCGCAATTTCATTGCCGACATGAAGGAGTGGTCGAAGATTGCCAAGCATCTCTACATCTGGGACTACGTGGTGACGTATACGCAATACCTCGGCCCGTTCCCCAACTTCAATGTGCTCGGTCCCAACATACAGACTTTTGCGAAATACAACGCAATGGGCGTGTACGAAGAAGCCCAGTACCAGACGCTGCACGGCGAGTTTTCGGAATTGCGCTCGTATGTGCTGGCGCGGCTGCTGTGGAACCCGCGGCTGAGTGCCTCAGAGCTAGCCGCCGACTTCATAAAGGGCTACTACGGCTCGGCAGCCGATTACGCCCAGCAGTACTACAACCTCGTAATGGGCCTTGTGGGCGGAAGCACACACTGCGGAATTTATCCCGATGCCCAAAATGCCCTGTTTACAGACGCTTTCGTTACCAAGGCTCTCAGTCTGCTCACCGAAGCAAAGAAGCACTGCAGCTGCAACGACGAATTACAGCGCATAGAGCGGCTGTGGCTTTCGCCGGCATACCTCAGCCTGATGCGCGGGAAAAGCAAGAAGGGCGGCGCCGTATACAAGGAATTCGTGCGCATAGCCCAGCGCGACGGAATACGTATAGGCGAAGGCATAACGCTGGAGCAGATGATTGAAAAACTGAAGAAATAAATTCTGTCTGCATCCCACGCAATATATATTATGACAAATAAATAATAACCCATAAAAACCCGTAAAAATGTTCAGAAAACCGTCATTTACAAAACCCGCCGTCAGTTTCGCGCTTGCGTGCATTTCGATGTGCGCCGTAACCGCGCAGGCAGCCCATACACTGTTCCGCAACGGAAAGACAAGCTACAGCATTGTAGTTTCGCCCAAAGCGCCCGAAACGGAACTCAATGCCGCGAGAGAACTTCAGACTTATCTCGGAAAAATAGGCGGCATAAACATCGGCATAACCAACCGCGTGCCTCAGGCAGGCAAGTATATCTATATCGGTTACGATGCCAATCTCAATTACCACGGCACAGCCGACGAGCAACTTGCGAATGACGGCTACGCCTATCAGTCGAAAAATTCAGGCATATATATATACGGCAAAACCGCGCGCGCCACAATGTACGGCGTGTTCTCATTCCTGGAAGACGAATTCGGCGTGAGGTGGTATGCGAAAGGCGTAACCAAAGTGCCGAAACTGAGCAAATACACCTTCTCGGGCCTGAAGCGCTCTTCGTCACCCGAAGTGGCAATCCGCCGGATAGGATACAAGGAAGTGCAGGACTGGCAGTGGTGCGCCCACAACAAAGTAAACGGTGGGGGAGTGCCCGATGCTTGGGGTGGCAGCGAGAACTATTGGGGCTGCCACACTTCCGAGCAGTTCATGCCCGTAGCAAAATATTACGACGCCCATCCCGAATATTTTTCGCTGCGCGACGGGAAACGCGTGTCGCACGACTGGCAGCCCTGTCTGTCGAACCCCGAAGTGCTGAAAATCTTTACCGACGAAGTGTTGGCGCGAATTGCCGCTTCGCCAAACAATATAATCTACGACGTGAGCCAGAACGACAACTGGGGCTACTGCACTTGCGACAAGTGTAACGCCATTGTGGAAAAATACCAGTCGCAGAGCGGCATCTGGATATGGTTCGTAAACCAGGTGGCACGCGAGGTGAAGAAGCGCTATCCCGACAAATTCATCGGAACGTTCGCTTACCGCTATACGCGAAAGCCGCCCGTGGGCATCGTGCCCGACGACAATGTGGTGATACGTCTCTGCAGTATAGAGTGCTGCTTCATGCACCCGATTGACGGCTGTCCCGAAGATTGCAACCGCAACTTCATAACCGACATAAAGGAATGGTCGCAGAAAGCCAAGCATCTCTATATCTGGGACTACGTTGTAACCTATTCGCAATACCTCGGCCCGTTCCCCAACTTCAACGTGCTTGGCCCCAATGTCCACACTTTTGCAAAATACAACGCAATGGGCATTTACGAAGAGGCACAGTATCAGTCGCTCTACGGCGAATTTTCGGAATTGCGCTCTTATGTGCTGTCGCGCCTTATGTGGAACCCACAGCTCGATGCCGCACCGCTGGCAAGCGAATTCATCAAGGCTTTCTACGGCGGCGCAGCCGATTACGTGCAGCAGTACTACGACCTTGTAATGGGCCTTGTGAAAGACGACATCCACTGCGACATTTACCCCAATGCCAACAATCCGCTTTTCTCTGACGCTTTCGTTGAAAAATCTCTCGCTCTGCTTACAGAAGCAAAGAAACACTGCAACGGCAACGACGAACTGCAGCGCATCGAACGCCTTTGGCTTTCGCCGGCATATCTCAGCCTGATGCGCGGGAAAGGCACTTACGGCAGCGAAATGTGCAACGAATTTGTGCGCGTTGTAAAGCGCGACGGCATACGAGTGGCTGAAGTGATGTCGCTCGACCAGATGCTGGAGAAACTAAGGCAAAGCGCAAACTAACTCCTTAATGGCGCCCCGTGGGAGTTTATTTTTCCAATACGGAAAATTTGCGTAATTTTGCGCACGATTCGTGCCCGTACGTTTCATGGCAATGTGACTCGCCGCACGACCAACACAAAATAAAGTTGAAACCAATAAATTATCACAACCGTGGCTGAAACCAAATATATATTCGTAACGGGCGGCGTGGCATCGTCGCTGGGAAAAGGTATAATCTCTTCGTCGATAGGCAAGCTGCTGCAGGCTCGCGGATACAACATTACTATACAGAAGTTCGACCCTTATATAAATGTCGATCCCGGAACGCTGAATCCGTATGAGCACGGCGAGTGCTACGTAAC
>CAVFSQ010000153.1:0-4043 GCA_963625145.1 Bacteroidaceae bacterium
GGACAACATAATTCACAAGAACAAGGTTGCTAACCTCAAGTCTTCCGTAGCAAAGCATGTTAATTCTTTGAAATAAGTTTTTTCATACTATTTATTTTTAGGTTATTTATTAAGCGGACGACCCCCTAAAAGGGCTGGATCGCTTTTTATTTTATACCCATAAGACACAGATGCCCGTTGACCGACTTCCTTCACTGTTGCTTCTGATACTGGCCGTAGGCTATACACCAGGACCAGCGAACATCTTCAGCCTCATGTGTTCCATGCGCTATGGCCGGAAAAAGGCGCTCGGGATGTGGCTGGGACTTTTTACGGGATTTACAATTGCCATTATCACGCTGGCACTGCTCACCCATTTCATAGGTGAAGCAATGGGGCAATACGTGGAATATGTCAAATATGTCGGTGCGGCGTATATACTGTATCTTGCATGGAAAACGTATTCGGCATCGGGCAAGCCGCAGAGCAAAACGCGCGATTGCACGTTTTTCTCTGGGATGGTGGTACAACTTACAAATGCGAAAATACTGCTTTTCGATCTTATGGTATTTTCCACTTTCGTACTGCCTTATTCAGAAAAGCTTCCCGATTTGCTTTCCGTGGCCCCCTATATTGCCATTGCCGGTCCTGGGGCTAATTTGGTGTGGATGCTTTTGGGAGGGTTCCTGCATAAATTCTTTGCGCGACACCAGCGCAAAATGGAAATTGCCATGGCTGTGTGCCTCGTAATTTGCGCCATAGTAATAGTGCTATAGCGCGTTGCCCGAAAGCCATAAGTCACCAAGCATTTTGCAGGCATTGGGCACCCCGAATTACGGAAATTTTCACTACCTTTGTAGTTGACAAACAGCACACTCATTCATAAAATATATGGACGAAAAAGAAAGATTAGCGGAAGAGAGTTATTCCGCCAGTAACATACAAGTTCTTGAGGGTCTTGAGGCAGTGCGCAAGCGTCCTGCCATGTATATCGGCGACATAAGCGAGAAAGGTCTTCATCACCTCGTTTACGAAACCGTAGACAACTCTATAGACGAAGCCTTGGCAGGTTACTGCACACACATTGAAGTAACCATCTGCGAAGACAATTCCATAATCGTGCAGGACGACGGGCGCGGAATCCCCGTGGACATGCATGAAAAAGAGCACAAATCGGCGTTGGAAGTCGTAATGACCGTATTGCATGCCGGCGGAAAATTCAACAAGAGTTCATACAAAGTTTCGGGTGGTCTGCACGGAGTAGGCGTTTCGTGCGTGAATGCGCTCTCAACGAAGATGATTTCGCAGGTATTCCGCAACGGTAAGATTTACCAGCAGGAATATGCCAAAGGAAAAGCCGTATATCCGGTGAAAGTCGTTGGCGAAAGCAATCTTCACGGCACGCGCCAGCAATTTTGGCCCGACGGAAGCATCTTTATCACCACAACCTACAAGTACAACATTCTCGCCAACCGCATGCGCGAATTGGCATACCTTAATGCCGGCCTCAAGATAACGCTGACCGATTTGCGTCCTGACGAGGAAGGGAAAACAAAGCAGGAAGTTTTCTACAGCGAAAAGGGACTGCGCGAGTTCGTGAAATATGTCGATTCAAACAGAGTGCACCTTTTCGATGACGTGATATATCTCAACACCGAGAAGAACGACATTCCCATCGAGGTGGCTATTGTGTACAACACGTCATCAAGCGAAAACACACATTCTTATGTAAACAACATCAACACCATCGAGGGCGGCACACATGTGATGGGATTCCGTCAGGCTCTCACCCGTGTGTTGAAGAAATACGCCGAAGATAATTTCCAGAAAACCATAGAAAAGAACAAGGTAGAAATAGCTCCCGAGGATTTCCGCGAAGGATTGACAGCCATTATTTCCGTAAAGGTTTCCGAACCACAGTTCGAGGGGCAGACCAAGACTAAGCTTGGCAACAGCGAAGTGTCGGGCGCAGTGAACCAGGCAGTGGGCGAAGCGCTTTCAAACTACCTTGAAGAGCACCCCAAAGAGGCAAAACTCATCATCGAGAAAGTTGTGCTCACCGCTTCAGCTCGTATCGCCGCAAAAAAAGCACGCGAAAGCGTTTTACGCAAAAGCCCGCTTTCGGGCGGAGGACTACCGGGAAAACTCGCCGACTGTTCCTCGAAAGACCCGGCACAATGCGAACTTTTCATTGTCGAGGGTGACTCGGCAGGCGGTTCTGCAAAACTCGGACGCACCCGTAAAACTCAAGCCGTACTCCCGCTGAGAGGTAAAATCCTCAATGTCGAAAAAGTGATGTGGCACAAGGCGTTTGAAAGCGATGAAGTGAACAACATCATACAGGCGCTGGGCGTGCGTTTCGGCGTAAACGGCGACAGCAAGGAAGTTAATATCGACAAACTGAGATACCACAAGATTATAATCATGACCGATGCCGATGTCGACGGCTCGCATATCGATACGCTTATAATGACATTGTTCTATCGCTATATGCCGCAGATAATCGAGGACGGGTATCTTTACCTCGCCACTCCGCCTCTTTATCGTTGCAAGAAAGGCAATAACGAAGAGTATTGCTATACTGACGCCGACCGCCGCAGATTCATGGAGAAATATAACAATGGCAGCGAAGAGGGCGTCACCACGCAACGCTACAAAGGTCTCGGCGAAATGAATCCTAGCCAGTTGCGCGATACGACTATGGACCCCGAAAAGCGGCTTCTCAAGCAGGTAACGATCGAAAATGCAGCCAATGCCGACTACATATTCTCGATGCTTATGGGCGAAGACGTAGGCCCGCGCCGCGAATTTATAGAGCAGAACGCTACATTCGCAAATATTGATGCTTAAGCCTGCGGGCAGCGGGTTTTAAGGTTAGGAGAAAACCAAGCATCGCACGAAAGCAAAACAGCATATTATTGTCACAAAATCGAGAGGCGCATCCCCCAAAAGGGATGCGCCTCTCGATTTATCGTTCAGGAATTATTTTATTTTTACAGGCAAGAACTTCCCGTTCTTTATCTTTAGGTCGCAAATTGTCAGGATGCTCGGACTCTCATTGGGAGAGTGGAACGAAATCTTGAGGTTGCCTTTCAAATCGCGGAAAACCATCTGATGCCCGCCGTTGTCGGAAAAGAGGGCATCCTTTTCGTGAATCCAAGGGCCTGTCGGTTTCCCGGTTTGCGAAATAGCCTGTCCCATTGAATATACATTGGTAAAACTGGACCAAAGCATTATAAGATTGCCGCTTTTCCCGTCTTTCCAAACAAAAGGAGCGTCCGTTACAATCGACTTTCCGCTGGGTATCTTTGCCCACGGAGCATCGCTGGTACGGAAGAGTTTCACAGGGTCACCCACGGTTCCGTCAAGTTCCGCATTAAGCTGTTGGCACCACACTTCGCCCACACTGTCTACTACATTCGGCCCGTTCCATTCCACACTGAAAAACATCCAGGGAGTCCCCTGGTCGTCAACATAAAGCGAACCGTCAAGACACTGCATTCCCGGAGGAGTAATGAAAATGCGGTCATCGGGAATAATGTTGCGGTAAGGCCCGAGTGGACCGTTGTCGGAGCGTAATACGGTAGTGCCGCGCATGATGCCCTTAGCTTGGTTAGACACGGTTACGAAACAATAATACTTCCCGTTATAGAAATAAGTGTCGGGAGCCCACCAGTCATCAGGACATTTGTAGCCTTCGGGCATATGGTAGACATAGCCGGCCTCATCCCAAAACTCCAGATCGTTGCTCTTGTAAGCGAAAAGCCGCGCTCCGTCAGGGCCATACTTGGATTTAATCAAATAGTAAAGGCCGTGTTCGCGGTCAACGGTAATAAAAGGGTCACGGCATACAATCTTGGAAGTCGGTATATGGGTTTGCGCGTCTACGCCTACCGACGAAAGCAACAGAGCCAACAGTGCAAAAATCTTATTTTTCATTTTTCTTTCCTGGTTTTTCTTCAACGGATACAGAATTCTTAATTTTGAATTCAAAGATAAGAATAACAGTCAGAATTTCCGCAAATGGAACTAAACAAATTCGAGCGGCAGCTCAAACTCATGGC
>CAVFSQ010000154.1:0-4036 GCA_963625145.1 Bacteroidaceae bacterium
GTATGGAAACGCGGTTCAGGGGCATACAATGGTAGATTTGCACAACAGCGCTGCAGCATCGTCGGGAAGGTTCTCCAATTCGTATACGGGTACAGTCTCGGTAAGGCGTATCGTGGAGTCCAGCGTTGATTCGTATGTCGGTTTGTCGCAGATGAGCGTGCTCACCGAAGAAAGCAGGTGAGTGAATGCTTCAATGCTTCCGAGTTTTGAGATGCTGTTGTGTTTTGCCTGCACAAGTTTTACCATAGCTCCTATCGGCGCGTTCTTTTGCTTGTAGCAGGGAGTCTTGCCGCTCCATGGCGAACCGTAGACTGTGGCGCAGTTTTCATGCAGGCGCACAATGGGGTTGTCGTCGTTCAGGAGCTCGCAGCCGCTGAAATTTCTCAGCCACGACTGCGAATGGGTGCTTTTGCCGGTGCCGCTGTCGCCGAGAAACATGTAGGCTTTTCCGTTGTATACTACTGTTGACGAGTGTATCGTGAGCGTGTTGAGGTGGCTTGTGGCAAAAGTGTAGACTACGAGCAATGCGCTTGAGAGTGTGCGGATATAGTTTGCCGAGCCGTATGGCACTACGGCTATGCGCGACTTTGCCAGCCCCGGTTCCATGTCTATTATTGCAAGGGGCGAATGGTTGCAGTTGCGTATTGCGAACAAGATGCTTCCGTCACTGCGCCGGTACATCTTGTAGTCGTTGCCGTTTGACAAGAAACTGGCTGTCTTTTCAAGGCTGTCGGCGTTGGGGCTGTAGGTGCGGTCAATTGTAACATGCATCACGACATTGCCTTCGCATGTGGAGAGAAACGGCTTGAACGACGGCATTGGGTCAATACCGTCGGGCAAAGTGTCGTAGTTGTCTACTGTTACTTTGTGGCCGGCAATTAGATAATTGCGTGTTTCGCCCATTATTCTTCTTCGGAAGGTTGTGAAAATGCAGGATCAATGTTTTCGCCAGCGCTTTGGTATACGGCGTCGTCCATAGGCGTAAACTGGAATTCACCGGGCGTGAGTTGCTTGGTAACGGCTCCTTCGTCGAGATACTGCTTCCTTACCTTTAGCATTTTCTTTGTGGCTTTCTTTTCGCTGTTGAAAGTGTAAATGATGCAAAGGCGGTTGGGATCGTTGATGGTTTTCGCGAAATGCGCTTTGAGCTGCATTGAAAAATACGAACGGTCGAGCAGGAACTTTGTGCGTTTCTGTATGTTGGCATTGTCGATGCGCTGTACCGAAGTTATGAACACTGTGGAGTCGCGCATGGAATCTCCCACGCCGAAAACATATACCGTGCCTTTCGTGGAAACGCTTTTCACCTTGTCGGGACGCGTTTCTTTACCGGGTTGTGCCGAAACGGTTATGGCGGTAAACAATAATGTCAGAGTGAGAATTGCCTTTCCTGTGATGTTCCTTAACATGTGATGGGGTTTTAATGCTTGCAAAGGTAAGATATTTTGTTGAATTGCAGTTGTAGGGGCCTATTTTTCACGGCAAATGAAAGGCCGGAGCCATGGAATCCTGTTCCGTGCTCCGGCCTTACCAAATAACATGAAATGTGTTGGTTGTATTTGTGACGGTGTTGCCGAATCTTTACTTTCCTTCTTTGTTGAGGTCCACTGTAAAGCTCTTCTTGATGCCACTCTTGGTTACGGCGCGTATCCAGAGAGTTCTGTCGTCCGACATGTTGGCGCTCTTTACAGCTTCGTCGAAATCGTTGCGTGTGCGCATCTGTTTGTCGTTTACCTGCAGTATAATGAGGCCTTTGGATATTCCGGCTTTCTGCATGTCGCCATTACGTATTGCGGTAACTTCTAGCCCGTACGAAAGGCCCAGCTGCTGCTTCAACTCGTCGGAAAGCGGTGTAAGGCTCACGCCCATTTCGTCGATGTCTACTTCCTTTACTACTGCTGTAGTGCCTTGGGCGTTCTTGAGAGTTATGCTCTTGGTATACGACTTCTTGTCGCGCATGTAGGTAAGCTGTATCTTGTCGCCGGGCTTGCGCACCGAAACTGCTTCCTGAAGCTCAGCCATCTTTTCAACCTTCTTTCCGTTGATGGCAGTTATTACGTCGCCCTTCTGCAGACCGGCTTCGGATGCCGAACTGTTGTCTTCCACAGAGTCGATGTATACGCCGTTGACGGTGCCGAGGTTTACGGTATTGCCCTTTTCTTTCTCGGCGTC
This sequence comes from Bacteroidaceae bacterium, assembly GCA_963625145.1. Taxonomy (GTDB): domain Bacteria; phylum Bacteroidota; class Bacteroidia; order Bacteroidales; family Bacteroidaceae; genus UBA6398. Next base: position 2,173 of record CAVFSQ010000154.1, read on the forward strand.
GATATAGTTCGATACGTCGCTGCCGCGTATGCCGATTATGGCGCGTTGCACGGTTCCGAATTTCTTGAGATCGTCAACCACTTTGTTCATTATCGATGTGGGAATTGCAAACCCGTAGCCGGCATACGAACCTGTCTGCGATATAATCATGTCGTTGATGCCTACGAGTTCACCGCGTGTATTGACTAGCGCTCCGCCCGAGTTGCCAGGGTTGATGGCGGCATCGGTCTGTATGAACGACTCTATGCCGTTGGCGCCAACCGAGCGTGCTTTTGCGCTGACTATGCCCGCGGTTACGGTTGAGGTGAGGTTGAACGGGTTGCCTACTGCAAGCACCCATTCGCCGAGTTTGAGGTTATCGCTCGAGCCGATGGTGATTGCCGGGAAATCGGAACCTTCGATTTTTACAAGCGCAAGGTCGGTGGTTTTGTCAGTGCCGATTATGCGCGCCTTGAATTCGCGATTGTCGTTGAGTTTCACGTCGATTTCGTCGGCATCGCTTACAACGTGGTTGTTGGTTACGATATATCCGTCGGAAGAGATTATTACGCCCGAACCGGCAGCTTTGCGTTGCGGGGTTTTGTACTGCCGTTTCTGAATGCCGTTGTTTCCGTTTCCGCGGCCGAAGATATCACCAAAGAAATCCTCGAAGGGATCGTAATAGTCGTAGGTCTCGGTCTTGGAATTTTGGGTAACCTTGATGTAAACAACCGAGTTTACGGACTTTTCTGCTGCGTATGTAAGGTCGGGGACTGTTTCGGTAACCTGCTGGGCAGATGCTTTGGGAGTGACGGCTGCATACGCAAGGGCTCCGGCAAGCGCTGCCGAGAGCATGAGGGAGATGCTAAGCAATTTGTTGCATTTCATTGTAGTGTATTTTGATTGTTACTGTTTTTGTTGAAAAGTAACGCAAATGTAATGCCGAAAATGTTGACGCGTGACAAATTGTCGCGAAAAAAACATCGCCGTTACTATCTTTTAACCCTATGGCGCTTCGTCTTAACAGACTATGCCGTAAACTGAAGGAGTCTTTTACAGAAATTAGTCATGCCTGCACAAGCAACACGCGCCTGCATCGGGTTAAGGATGCAGGCGCGCGACGATATGCTTGTTGGTCAGGTATGGTTATTATTCCACAGTCCAAGTGTTGTTGGTGTCGATGAGCTCGGCGAAATTGTGGTAAGGCTTCTTGCCGCTGATTTCGTCAATCTGGCGGTGCACTTCTTCGTTGTAGGTCGGAGCTTCTACATCGCGTATTACGCCAAGTGCTATCGGGAAATCCGGACCTTCCATAAGCGCGAGTTTAAGGTGGAGTGTCGGGTCGGGCGTATGTGGGTCGTGTACTAGAAGGTCTTTTTCGGTAATGCCGTTCTCGCCAAGACGCACGACCTTAATGCCAAATCCTTCCTGCATGAGCCCGAATTCGTTGTTGGGACCGAATACCATCGGTTCGCCTTCGCGAAGGTAGATGGCATTTTTGGCACGCGTCTCCTTTGAGTACACGTCATCGTACGACTGCGGGTTGAATATTACGCAGTGCTGAAGCACTTCAACAACCGACGCTCCTTTGTGGTTGGCTGCAGCCAGCAGTACGTCAACAGTCTTGTCGGTGTCGGATGCCACGCAGCGGGCGAAGAAGCGTCCGCGTGCGCCGAAGCACAGTTCTGCTGGGCGGAACGGGTCTTCCACAGTGCCGTAGGGCGAAGACTTGCTGACGAAGCCACGCAGCGACGTAGGCGAATACTGCCCTTTGGTCAGACCATAGATGCGGTTGTTGAGCAGAATCATGTTGAGGTCGATGTTGCGCCTTATTGCATGGATGAAATGGTTGCCGCCGATGGCCAGTCCGTCGCCGTCGCCGCTT
>CAVFSQ010000155.1:0-538 GCA_963625145.1 Bacteroidaceae bacterium
GATTGTATCCCACAATGTCGGGAGTGGCCCGCTCTCTTAATTTCTATCCAATAGGCGACGAGAAAGCAGAGGAAGGCATCGCCAATGTTGCACTCGGATTGGGTAAATACATCGTTGACGGGGGACTGACTCTGCGTTTCTCCCCGGCACATCCCCACAACATTTTGCAGACATCGCAGTTGGATATTGCGCTTCGCGAAACCCAAACCCGTTTCTACGCCCTCGACCTCGACAGCCTGAGCAGCAAGTTCTCTACTGACGATGCTTTCAATCTTCTGAAACTCAACGTGAAGGAAGCTGCAGCAGACGGCTCGCTCAAGTATGTTGCTTCTACCTACGATGCATACGACCAAACGCTTAATCCCGGAGTATATCCCGAAGGGCGCAAAGTGGTGACGTTTGCAGGGGTTTTGGAAAACGACGCATTTCCTTTAGCCGAAGCTCTTTCGCGTATTCTCGAAATAGGGCAGAAAGAGATGGGGCGTCCGGTAGAGATAGAATTTGCCATGAATATCGACAGCAACGACGACACTAAGGC
>CAVFSQ010000155.1:603-3621 GCA_963625145.1 Bacteroidaceae bacterium
GTTCTATCTATTGCAAATACGTCCGATTGTTGATGCCAAAGACGAAGTGAAGGAGGATATCAGTTCCATTCCGCGTGATGAAACTATAATCCAGTGCAACAGCGTCTTGGGACAGGGCATTGTGAACGATGTTTATGACATTGTGTATGTCAAAACCGAGAATTTCAATGCCCAAAACAACGGCCTTGTGGCTAGGGAAATAGAAAAGCTTAACCACCGATTTATAGAAAACGACAAGGGTTATGTGCTCATCGGTCCGGGAAGGTGGGGCAGCAGTGACCCCTGGCTCGGAATTCCCGTGAAATGGCCCCACATAAGCCAGGCAAGGGTTATCGTTGAATCGGGAATCGAGAACTACCATGTAGACCCTTCGCAGGGCACGCATTTTTTCCAGAATCTCACTTCGTTCGGTGTGGGATATTTCACCATTGACCCTCATGCCGGCAACGGATTCGTTGACAAGGATTTCTTGAATGCAGCTTCCGCAACTTTTGAAACCGAATATATCAGGCTGGTGCATTTCGAGAATCCCGTTATAATAAAAATGGATGGGCGCAAAGGTGCAGGAGTCGTTTTAAAACCCTCGCCCCAAACTCCATCTGACGATAATTCCATAAATTTGCAGATTCAACAGCAGTAACAACCGTAATAACAAAAACAACAATGAATGTATTAGCATCATTTTGCCTCGCTGCATCGCTTTTGGTACCGGGGCCGCAATTGGATAAAGTCCCCCCAAAAAAGAACAGCGATATAACTATCGGCACCATCATTTACAAATGGAAGGAAATTGATAGCGAGATGAAAAATCTCGCAGAATACGGCTTCACTTCGTGCCAAGTGCAGTACTACGAGCAAATGGACAGGGAATATGCCAAACTTCTTCGTAAAACAGCCGACAAATATGGAATAAAAATAACTACTGTTGTTTCGGTTCCTGGCCATTGCGTGTGGAATTTCGAAGAAGGACCTTCAACAATAGGACTTGTTCCGAGTAAAGGACGTGAAGAAAAAATTGCCATATACCACCGCATGATAGATTTCTGTAAAGATGCTGGAGTGCCCGCTATGCACTCGCATTTTGGATTTATTCCCGAAGATATGAGCAGCCCACTTTACAAAGATTTCGTGACTGTGATGAAAGACCTTGGCAACTATGCCAAAGAACGCGGTGTGATGATTTATTTTGAAACCGGACAAGAGACGCCAATTACTCTTGTACGTGCCATCAAGGACATTGGTACAGGAAATCTTTTCATCAACTGCGATGTGGCAAATCTTATGTTATACGGAAAAGCTAATCCGGTAGATGCACTGCGGATATTCGGGCCGCTGGTGAAAGATGTGCATGCTAAGGACGGTTGCTATCCCACTGCCGACCATCCCTACGACCTGGGAGCCGAGAAACCTATTTCGGAAGGCGACGTGGACTTTCCCGAAGTAATAAAAGTACTGAAACAGGAAAACTACAAGGGAGCCTTGACCATAGAATACGAACTCAACGAAAGCAGTAAGGAATATTTGGTTAAGACACGCAAATACCTTCAGAAACTCATCGACAGCAAGAAATAAGTTTCCATGCCCGAGTATTCCCCAAAGCGCAATGCGAAGCGCACAAAGAAACTGTCGCCCGTAGAAGACGAACTTGGACGCCTGCAGCCGCAGGCAGTGGAAGTGGAAAATGCTGTTCTCGGCACTCTGATGCTCAACAGGGAAGCGTTTGCCCAAGTCTGTGAAATACTTGTGCCCGACAGTTTTTACGACTCGCGTAATCAGATAATATTTACTGCAATACGCGATTTGGCCCTTAAGCAAATGCCCATCGACATGCTCACCGTCAAGGAGCGGCTCAAGCAAATGGAAAAACTTGAGGAAGTAGGCGGTGCGTTTTACATTGCACAGCTCACCCAAAACATTTCCTCGGTTTCGCACCTTGAATTCTATGCGCGCATCATTCAGCAAAAATATATAGCTCGGCAATTGATTTCCATCGGGGCAAATATCACCGAAATGGGCTTCGACGAAACGCGCGACATTAAGGATGTAATTACAGAGGCAGAAGGCGAAATATTCAAGCTGGCACAGTCGAATTCAAAAAACGACTTTACGCAGATAAACCCTGTGATTGACGACGCATACAAGGTGCTTAAGAAGGCAGCGGAGAACAAGGGAGGACTGACCGGCATTGCAAGTGGCTTTACCGAACTCGATAAAATCACAAACGGATGGCAGAACAGCGACCTTGTAATACTCGCTGCGCGGCCTGCTATGGGAAAGACGGCATTCGCCCTGTCAATGGCCAAGAACATAGCTATCGATGCACATAGGCCCGTGGCTTTTTTCTCGTTGGAAATGAGCAATGTTCAGTTGGTTAACCGACTGATATCCAATGTGTGCGAAATCCCTGGCAACAAGTTGAGAAGCGGGCAGTTGGAGCCTTTCGAGTGGATACAGCTCGACCGGCAAATAAAACGCCTGTACGATGCCCCGCTTTATATTGACGACAGTTCGCAGCTCACGATTTTTGAATTCCAGTCGAAGGCACGGCGTCTAGTATCGGAGCATAATGTTAGACTTATAATGATTGACTACCTGCAACTGATGAATGCGGGCGATGTAAGGGTAAGCAACCGTCAGGAAGAGGTATCGATGATAAGCCGTGCCTTGAAGAGCATGGCCAAGGAACTTAATATTCCGATTATAGCCCTGTCGCAGGTCAATCGTGACCTTGGAAAGCGAGAGGGAGAAGAAGGAAAGCGCCCGCAGCTTACTGATTTGCGCGAATCGGGAGCAATAGAGCAGGATGCCGATATGGTATGCTTCATACATCGCCCTGAATATTACCATTTGGGAGGCGAAGAAATGAAAGGCAAAGCCGTGGTAATAATAGCCAAGCACCGTAACGGCGCTGTGGGAGATGTGACTTTAAGTTTCAAAAAGAATTTTGCTTCATTCAAAAACCTTGACAACATAAACGATTCGATAATCCCCTCCACCTATAATGCCAATCCGGAGTTT
>CAVFSQ010000155.1:3631-3988 GCA_963625145.1 Bacteroidaceae bacterium
CCGCGGAATTCTGTGCGCATTCAGGAACTCGGCTATGCGGAAGAAAGCCACGGTATTGCGTTTGGTAGAGGTTTCTTGTTGGAAATTCAGTCCATAAGGCGCTTATAATCCTCGTATACATACTTCCGGAGAATCTCTTTGCAACCATCGGAATGCTCGAAGACAATAGCCGGGTGTTGAATGCCGTTGAACATAGTTGTCTTGACTGTGGTATAGTGAATCATGTCTAGGAATGTGATGGTGTCGCCGATTTTCAAATCTTGCTCAAAGCGCCAGTATCCCATGAAGTCGCCGCTCAGGCAACTGTTACCCCCTATGCGGTAGGAGCGAGGTGCCTTGGAGAAATTGTCGGAGAGG
>CAVFSQ010000156.1:0-3987 GCA_963625145.1 Bacteroidaceae bacterium
TGTTTATCCCGCTCGACCTCAACCTCCCGCTGCTGGTGGGCGGAGCCATTAATTGGTATGTAAATTCACGCTCGAACGACGGCGCCCTCAACAAGGCGCGCGGCGATTTGGGCACACTGATAGCTTCCGGTTTCATTGCCGGCGGCGCGTTGATGGGTGTAGTCAGTGCCGTTTTGCGCTTTGCCGGTTTCAACCCTGTCAACGACGCTTGGGTGAACAGTGCGTGGAGCCACGCTGTGTCGATGGTGGCTTACATTGCCCTTATACTCTATATGGTGAAAGCCATCATGCGTGCCCGCCCGGGCCGGTGAACAATGAAAATATTATTCACAACAAACACGATAAAATGAAGAAGAAAATGATTTTTGCAGGGCTTGTTTTTGCAGCCTTGCCGGCCTTGGCCCAAATGAGTGAAACGGAATTGGCCGACCCTCGCCCTGCACCTGCTGCAGCCTGGCAGGCTGTGAAGAACATCACCCTTGGATGGGGCTCTACCGACGTGCACTACCAGCGCAATGCCGTGCCCGCTTTGGCCAAAACGCTTAATCTCTATGCTTGGAAAGGCGAACGCGTCAGCGCACAGGCAGTGATACTTACCCCCAAGGCAGTAAAAGACTTCAGCTTCACGGTGAGCGATTTGCGCAGCGGCAAGAACGTCATACCCGCCAGTGCCGTCAATAAATATTTCGTGCGCTACGTGATGAGCGACGTGATGGGAAACAAGAACGACTCCTGCCTTGTGGGCGACTGGCTTAAGCCTGCCGACAAGATGAGCCTTGAGGCTCAGAACTTGCGCCCCATGTGGCTCGATATCCGTGTTCCGCAGAATGCTGCAAGCGGCAAATACAAGGGAACACTCACAGCACGGTGCGACGGGAAGTCGCTTTCTGTTCCTTTCGTGCTCGAAGTGGGCAAGCGCACTCTTCCCGAAGCTTCAAAATGGAAGTTCCATCTGGATTTGTGGCAGAATCCCTATTCCGTAGCCCGCTTCTATAATGTTCCCCTTTGGAGCAAGCAGCATTTCGACCTAATGCGCCCCATTATGAAGCTTTTGGCCGAAGCCGGACAGAAGGTAATCACTTGCAGCATCATACAGCATCCGTGGAATTCGCAGACCGAAGATCCTTTCGAGAGCATGATAGGCAAATTCAAGAGCGCAGACGGAAAATGGAAGTACGACTACGCGGTTTTCGACAAGTGGGTAGAATTCATGATGTCGTGTGGCATTACCGAGCAGATTGACTGTTATACCATTGTGCCCTGGCATCTGACTTTTGAATACTATGACGAGGCACAGAACTGCACCCGTCAGCAGAAGCTCGATCCCGGAAGCAAGGAATATGATGAATATCTGTTGCCGTTCCTTACCGATTTTGCCTCGCACCTGAAGCAGAAAGGATGGTTCAAGAAGACTTGCATCGCCATGGACGAGCGTCCGAAAGACCTGCTTGAGCCGGCCTACAAGATTCTTTACAAGGCCGACAAGGACTACCGTGTTGAGGGAGCCGTGAATTACTTCGGTCCCGAAGTGGCCGAGCGTATGTACGACATCAGTTTCCTTTACGACCAGCCCCTGCTGACTCCCGAACAGCTGTCTTCGCATCTGGACAAGGGCAACCGTGTAACTTTCTATACCTGCTGCGGTCCCGAACGCCCCAACACATTTATCTTCTCCAATCCTGCCGAGTCGGCATTCATGGGTTGGCACGCTGCTGCTGCCGGATATAGCGGCTATTTGCGCTGGGCTTACAACAGTTGGGTGAAGAATCCGTTGCAGGATACCCGTTTCCGTACTTGGCCTGCAGGCGACTGCTTCCTGGTTTATCCCGGTGGCAGCAGTATCCGTATGGAACGGCTCACCGAAGGAATCCAGGACTACGAAAAGATACGCATTCTGCGTTCGGAGCTCAAGGGCGCCAAACTGAAAAAGCTGGATGAAGCGCTCAAGAAATTCGCTCCCACACAGATTGGGCGCGATGTGGATGTAGAAAAGCTGGTTAACGACGGAAAGGCTTTGCTCCGCACTTTGGAGAAATAAATAGAAACTACAGATTCATATAAACAATAACGGGCAACCCCTTCACGGTTCCTTCTGGAGCACTGAAGGGGTTGCCTGTTTTTGCTGCCGTATAGCGGACAAGCGTCCTGGCTGAAAACGTTTCTCCGGTTTCCCAATTGCCGCATCGCACTAGGTAGAAGTCCAAGAATTCTAAAGGACAGCGCGAATGCGCTATGCGCATAGCGTGCGAATTGTGGGCTTTATTGCCCGGAAAAGGGGCTTAAAGTAAAATTAAGCGAGGCTGTGTCGCGTAGTTTGATTACGACACAGCCTCGTTAAGAGAAGCGCAGAATTCGCGTCTTAGGGTTTGGCTACGGCGCGGACTGAGCAGCCATTGTAACGTTCGTAGCTTTGTTGTTCGTTTTCGTCGTTACTGAATAATTCGTTGTATGCTGCGTAGCAGGTTACTAATTCGATTTCGTGGTATTCACTGTAATTGAGCGAACTCGACCAATAGCGGCCAACCACGCCGTGTGCATAGAGCTTTCCTTCTTTGTAGTAGCCGGAAACCGGGAAGAATATCCAATTGCCGTTCCTTACGCTGGTTACTTTATAACCCTTGATTGACGAACCGCTAGGAGTGAGCATGCCAGTCCAAGTCCAAGTGCAGTTGCTGGAGTCCCGAAGCTCGGCAAACTCTTCTTTTGTCGGCATACGGCAAGGATAGCCCCAATTTACGTAGGCTGCATCGTCTGTCTCTTCGAGAGTGGTCTTGTTGTCAGAAGGATCGTACTTTTTAAAGCCTTTTGCTACGTCAGGCTTGCCGAACTTGTAGGTATCCCAAGTGTACGAACTCTTTGTTATCGTGTCGGTTTCGCCCCAAGCGAAGTAATAGCCGTCTTCTACGGTACATGTGGCGCCGACGTTTGATTCCGCCCAAAGCAAGCCGCTTGGCAAGCCAAGGTCAACGAACCTTTGGCCGTTGATTAAATGCACTCCTTTCCCGAACGTCACAGAGTCAACGTTGGTAATCTTGTATGATTTTATTATGTAGCCGTTTTTCCATACGTCCATGGTTGTGGTTGTCTGTGCTGAAACCAATGAACACTGCGCTGCCAATGCCATGCAGCACAAGAGGGTGAAAATCTTTTTCATATAGTCTGGTTTATTTATGTTATACTTGTTACTGCAAAGCCTTATTTCTTCAAGAGTTTGAAGCTTATGCCGCTGCCGGTGCTTACTACATATACGCCTGCGGAAGCCGCGCTGAGGTCGATGCTGGCGCTGCCCGCACTGTTGGCCCGGGCTGTGGCTACTGCGCTGCCGTCGACGGTTACTACGTTGAGGCGCTCGCCTGCAGCCATGCCGCTGACGCTTACTAAGCCGTCAACACACTTTACCACGGGACGCTGGGTGGGTGCCAGGCTTTCTGCCTGCTGAATGCCGGTCTCGATGGCGTCGTCCTCGAAATAGAATCTCTGCACGTCGTTGAACTGATAGCTTATTGCTGCAGCGCGCGACGACGAAACAGTCATGCAGTCACTGCCCATTGCAATCTGGGGGTCGGAAGCCAGAGCAAGCGTCACCGTCTTGCCGTTGGTGAACAGTATTGTCACTCCCGATTCCCCTGCCCAGGCGCCAAGCGAACTCAGCGCCAAAGCCATTGACAAGATTAATGCTTTCTTCGTTTTCATAAATTCGATGTATTCGTATAAGTTTTACTATTGATTGGCAAAAGTAGTTAAAAGTTTCGGAATGCCCCCCACACTAAGCCTAAAACTCGCTTCATCGCGGCGCCGGGAATATACACAGAAAAAACGAAAGCGCTGAAAGACAGTAACATCCAGTATTCAATGCGCAAGCCACTGCAGCCGTCGCCTGCGAAACGGTGTAAAAAGGTAAAAGGTAAATGGTAAATGTAACCAAAATTGTAAAGAGTGGGAATTATATGCGATAGAGCGCTCCCTCTGACTATCCCTGAAAAGTGT
>CAVFSQ010000157.1:0-3947 GCA_963625145.1 Bacteroidaceae bacterium
GGCATGGACAAAAGTCTACACCAACAACGTGTTCTTTTCTCAGCGCTACAATGTAGGTTATTACCGCACCCGCGACCGCAATGGTGAAGTCGTGAAGAACGATAAGGACACTTTGCTTACCGACCCGCAGCAGATTGCAGCCCTCGACTCACTGCAGTGCGATTCTCTGATGCGCCTCGAAGAAGAACGCAAATACTATACAAGGGAATTTGTTCCCGTAACGAGTTTCAACCATGTGCTTCGCATTGACGGCAACACGTACAAGTATATCAACAACCGCATTGTCGACGGATATTATCTTAACCAGTATATGGACGGCGACTCGGTGTGCGACCGCACGCATTATCTCAATGTGTCGAATACGCTTTCGGTGCAGTTGCGCGAAGGTTTCAGCCGTTGGGCAAAGGCGGGATTGGGGATTTTCGCACGCCACGAACTGATGCAGTACAAACTGCCTGAGAGCCGCACTGCAGAAAAGACCTACACCGAAAACCGCCTTACGTTCGGGGCAAGGCTTTCGGGCAACCAGAGCAAGTATGCCAAATACGACGCAACAGGAAGCGTTTCGCAGGCAGGAGATGATTTCGGTATGTTTAACGTAGACGGCAACCTGCGCTTCATGCTGCCGCTGAAAAGTGACACTCTGCAATTGAGACTTCATGCCTCAGTGAGCAACAATAGGGCGTCGTTTTATTTCCGCCATTATCACTCGCAGTTTGCATGGTGGGACAACGATGACTTAAACCACGAACTGCGCACGCGTTTCGAGGGAGTGCTTTCGTACAACCGCACCAACCTTCGTGTGAGCATTGAAAACGTAAAGGACTATACGTATTTCGCTGTGTCGCAGGCAAGGTATACCGCAGCATCCGACACTTCCTCCTATTCAAATGGCGTGGGCGTGAAGCAGCGCAGCGGAAGCGTGCAGGTGATGGAAGTCGCCTTAAACCAGAACTTCAGGTTCGGAATCTTCAACTGGGAAAACGAGGTGGTATATTCCTCCAGCAGCGACAAGGACGCTATCCCGGTGCCGGCGCTTTCGGTGTATTCCAATCTGTATCTGCTTTTCAAGATTGCAAAGGTGCTGAACGTACAGTTCGGGGCCGATGTGAAGTATTTCACGGAATATTACGCACCTGCCTATTCGCCCCTGATAGGGCAGTATGCCGTTCAGGACGAAGCAAACCGCGTCAAGGTAGGCAACTATCCCATCGTTGACGTTTATGCCAACTTCCATCTGAAGCACACAAGGTTTTACCTCATGGCTTCGCACGTGAACAAGAGCAGCAACGGCGGGCACTATTTCCTTACTCCGCATTATCCATACAATCCCATGACAATCAAATTCGGGATTTCATGGAATTTTTTCAATTGACAGTTTGCAATTTCCACGGTAACTGCAAAGCTTGAAAAAACTTTCTGTTGCTTTTCAAAAAGCATAGTATGTAAATCAAAAAAATATCAGATGTTTTTTTTAGAGTGTACCTAGGTTGCTTTTTGCAATCTTAGAGGCTGTTTTTACCCTATTTGGAGCGCGTTAATATTTACAATGAATATTTTTGTGTCAATATAAAACTTCGTATTTTTGGGCACAGTTTGATAGAGTGTTTTGTAGTCAAGATATGTATTTCGTAGAACTTCCCGACATCGGTCTGCAACGCTTGTCGTTCTATCTGGCAACCGAGGAATACGCGGCAAGAAACATTGCCTGCGACCCCTTGTTTTTCTACTGGCAGGTGGAACCTACGGTGATATTCGGCCGCAACCAGAACATGGAAAGCGAAGTAGACGTGGACTATTGCCGCCAGCACGGCATACAGCTGTTCCGTCGCAAGAGCGGGGGAGGCTGTGTGTATGCCGACTTGGGCAATCTCATGCTTTGCTACATTTGCCGCGGCGACGACGTGCAGTTCACCTATTCGCGCTACGTCACAATGGTGCTGGCAGTGCTCAAGCGTTTGGGAATAGATGCCTGCGCTACGGGGCGGAACGACATCACCGTAGGTGGGCGGAAAGTAAGTGGCTCGGCTTTCTATCATATTCCCGGACGCAACATAGTGCATTCCACGCTTCTCTACGACACCGACATAAGCAACATGACGCGCAGCATCACACCGCCCGGTGAAAAGCTGGCAGCCAAAGGCGTGGAAAGCGTGCGTAGCCGCATTGCATTGCTCAAGGACTACACTCCGCTTACGCTCGACCAGATAAAGCAAGGATTCCGCCAAATACTTTGTGGCGGCAAAAACGTGAAGCTTTCACTGCAAGACGTTGACAATATAAGGGAAATCGAACGCTCTTACCTTGACCCCGTATTCTTCAGCGGGAAAGGCAAGCGGTGGACTTTGGTGAAGAAAGGGCGTGTGGAAGGATGCGGCGAACTCGAAGTGAAACTTTCGCTCAGGGACGGGCATATAACCGCAGCCGAAATAGGCGGCGACTACTTTGCCGTTGGCGACGTGAAGGGGCAGTTCCTTGCTGCATTGCGCGGCGCCTGTTTCAGCCGCGAGGCTTTGCAGGGCATGTTCGAGAAAAACCCTCCAGGCCAATATATTAGAGGACTCGACAGCGCGGATCTGCTTGAACTGATTACACAGCAACAATAATAAACAAGTGCAATAGTATGGAAAACAATACAATGGAAAATAAAAGGACATGCCTCTACGACAGGCATGTGGCACTCGGTGCGTTGATAAGCCCGTTCGGAGGCTTCGACATGCCCATACAGTACACCGATATCATCAGCGAGCACAATGCCGTGAGGCACGGCTGCGGCCTCTTCGATGTGTCGCACATGGGAGAAGTGAGAGTCACCGGAAAGGATGCCGAGCGCTATGTGCAGCATATCTTCACCAACAACGTAAGTCAGGAATACGTGGGAAAGATACAGTACGGGCTCATGCTATACCCTACGGGAGGGGCCGTAGACGATTTGCTCGTATACAAAATGGGCGAAAACGATTTCTTCTTGGTGGTCAACGCTGCAAACATCGACAAGGATGTGGAGTGGATGAACGCCAACAGCGAGGGCTTCGACGTGAACATCGACAACCAAAGCGCCAGCTATGGCCAGATAGCAGTGCAGGGCCCCGACAGCGAAAGCGTTGTTGAGGAAGTGCTAGGTCTGCAGGTAAAGGAACTGGAGTTCTATACCTTCAAGACGATTGCTGCAGCAGGCGAAACGCTGATAGTAAGCCGCACGGGCTACACCGGTGAAGACGGCTTTGAAATCTACGGCAGTCCGGCATATATCGTAGGAGCGTGGGATGCGCTTGTAGGCAGCGGCAAGGCAAAGCCGTGCGGGCTCGGTGCGCGTGACACATTGCGCTTCGAAGTTGGCCTGCCCCTTTACGGCGATGAGCTGAGCGAGGACATATCACCCATACAGGCAGGGCTCGGGATATTTGTCAAGACAGGCAAGCCCGAATTCATAGGGCGCGAAGCCATATTGCAGCAGAAAGAGCAGGGCGTGCCCAGCAAGATAGTGGGCCTGGAGCTCGACGACCGTGCCATACCGCGCCACGGATACGAAGTAGTGAACGGCGACAAGATTGTGGGCCATGTAACCACAGGCTACAACTCCATTTCCACCGGCAAAAGCGTTGCTATGGCGCTGGTAGACTGCGACTATGCTGCTCTCGGCACAAAGCTGCAGGTGAAAATACACCGCAAGCTTCACACTGCAACGGTAACCAAAAAGAAATTCTATAATAAAAACTACAAAAAGTAATAAGTTATGGCAAAGACAATCGAAGGCCTGTTTTACAGCGAAACACACGAATATGTGCGTGTGGAAGGTGATTACGGATATATTGGGATAACCGACTACGCCCAGCAGCAGCTTGGCAACGTGGTGTACGTCGACATGCCCGAAGAAGGCGACGAAGTTACGGCAGGCGAGGAATTCGGCGCCGTGGAAAGCGTGAAGGCTGCCAGCGACCTCATAT
>CAVFSQ010000158.1:0-3938 GCA_963625145.1 Bacteroidaceae bacterium
ACACAAAGCCGTATTCCTTGCAATGCGAAACTATTTTCTTGAATACATCTTCCTGAGCCATTGTATTTGGTTTTTGTCAATCTGAAAAGCCGGCTCGCCTGCCAAAGCGGGATTCTGTTTTCTGCATTTCCCGCACGGGGCGTGGCGTCCTGCGGCTTGTTGGCTGCAAAGATAGCTATTTTTTTTAAGGATGGTTCTGAAAATTAGCTTTATCAACTTTCAGAGCCGGTTTGTGCCGGAATATATCCATACAAAAAGAGAGTAAAGAACTAAATTCCCTACTCTCCCTGTTAAAAACCAGCGCGCTGACGCGCGCTTTATGCCATACGGGCCTGATTCCCGCTTTTACTCTCCCGGATTGATAGCTCCGCTGGGGCACACGTCAGCGCAGGTGCCGCAGTCAACGCACGAATTGGGGTCAATGGAGTACTTGTCGCCTTCGCTGATTGCTCCACTCGGGCATTCGTCAATACATGTTCCGCATGCAACGCAGTCGTCGCTAATTACATAAGCCATAGTTGTGTTTTGATTTAATTGTTAATGATGTTCCTGTTATGTGATGCAAAATTACTGTTTAATTCGGAAAAAGCAAATCGCACGGGGGCAAAAATGCAGCCGCAGGGAGTTTTGGGGCTTTTAGGCGCAGAAAATTTGCCGATATGCACAAAATCACTATTTTTGCACTAATATTTTCTTAGCAGATGTCGAGACTGAAACGCATAAAGCAAGTACGCATTCACCGCGAAGGTGGCAACACCCTTGCCGGAACAGGCATATTCTTTGCCTTGCTGTGCGCCGTAGCCTACATGCTCACTCCGGTGCCGGTCTTTGGCATCATCTTTGCAATTTGCCTTATTATATATGTCGGGCTGCTAAATTTCTTCCGCTGCCCGATACGCCGGTTTCAAGGAAGCACCGACAAAACGGTAGTAGCCCCTGCCGACGGTAAAATCGTAGTAAACGAGGAAGTGGAGGAAAACGAATATTTCGGCGACCGGCGCAGAATGATATCCATCTTCATGTCGGTAGTAAACGTGCATGCCAACTGGTTTCCCATCGACGGTTTCGTAACCCGCGTGGAGCACCAGAACGGCAATTACCACAAGGCATGGCTTCCCAAGGCAAGTATGGAAAACGAGCATTCCACCGTAGTGATACAGACCCCCGGCGGCCAGGAAGTGATGGTAAGGCAAGTGGCGGGAGCCCTTGCACGGCGCATTGTAACCTACGCCCAGCCCGACGAGGAATGCTACATCGACGAGCATATGGGTTTCATAAAGTTCGGTTCAAGGGTAGACATCTACCTTCCGCTCGATGCCGAAGTATGCGTGGAGCTAGGGCAGTCGACAACGGGCAACCAGACGGTAATCGCACATCTCAAAAGATAGACAATACCTAAAATTCATAGCACCATGCCAGGCGAAATAAGGAAAGGAATCCCCAACGGGCTTACCTGCTGCAACCTCATATCCGGCGGCATTGCCACGGCATTCGCATTCCAGGACAAGCCGCAGCTAGCATTTCTTTTTATCATAATAGGAGCAGTATTCGACTTCTTTGACGGTTTTTCGGCACGCATGCTCAAAGTGTCGAGCGACATCGGCAAGGAACTTGACTCGCTGGCCGACGACATCACCTTCGGACTTGCCCCCGCAGCCATAGTCTACACCATGTTGCGCCATTGCGCCGTGCCGCAGGCTCTCTCCGGCGCCGAAGCCATATACCCCTACACAGCATTCGTAATGGCGGCTTTCTCGGCCCTGCGTCTGGCAAAGTTCAATCTCGACCAGCGGCAAACCACATCTTTCATAGGCCTCCCTACTCCCGCGAACGCCATATTCTGGGGCTCGATGGCATGCTCGGTGCCAGCGGCACTGCTGACTTCCGAAGCCGCAGCGTGGATTATAATCGTGCTGGTGTTTGCGTCATCGGCACTGCTGGTAAGCGAAATACCCATGTTTGCTTTGAAATTCAAGAATTTTTCGTGGCGTGACAACAAGGTGAAATACATTTTCCTTGCAGTGTCGGCTGCGGTTATAGCCATATTCGGTACAGGCGGACTGGCCATAGCAATATTGTGGTATCTGATGCTTTCGCTGCTCACAGAAAAACGCTGACATGAAGATACTCCTCATACTTTTCCTGCTTGCATTCCTTGGCCTCTACGTGATACTCGGCACCATAAAGAGAGTGTTGCGCATGTTTGCGCCCGAACCCGAGCCGAAAAAACGCCCACAGCACAAACACCGCAGCAAAAGCGGTCTCGACACGCGAAATGCCACACAGCGCAAGAAAATAATTCCCGACGACGAGGGCGAATACGTGGACTTCGAAGACGTGAGCAAGTAGCCGCGCGAAAGTTCTTTTAAAGTGCAGCGCCCGAACGCCGCAAACACTACATTTTTGTTTACGCATTCCACGGAGCGTCACACGATTGTAACATAATTTTCAAAACAAATTAATGCTTCGGCAACCGCGCCGTAACATTGCCGTCATACTTTTGCAGCGTCAAAAACAACATGTAAAAGCAAAAGATGAAACTGGCAATTTGCAAGACGCTCCTTTCCATGATGCTTATGTTTGTCGCCAAGGCATTGCCGGCACAGCAAATCATAGGCATAGTTACCGACAAAGCAACACACGAGCCGCTGATCGGCGCCGGAGTATCGGTTGAAGGAAGCAACGCACGCACAGTAACCGATCTCGACGGCACATTCATGCTGAAGGGCCTTGAGTCGAAGACGTACACAATTAAAATCACTTACATCGGTTATAAGCCGCTCACCATAGAAGGTGTCCAGACTACCGATTCAGCAGCAGCGACACCCGTTGCATTCGAAATGGAGAGTGCCGCCCAGCAACTGGCAGGCGTAAGCGTAAAAGCATCGGCACGTCGCAACACCGAAACGGCCGTAAAACAACAAGCCAAGAAAAGCGAACTTGTAGTAAGCACTGTGTCGGCGCAGGAAATCAGCAAGACGCAGGACACCAATGCCGGTGAAGTGATACGCCGTTTGCCGGGAGCGAGCCTCATAGACGACAAGTTTGTTATGGTGCGCGGACTGTTGCAGCGCTATAACAACGTGTGGATCAACGGCAGCGCCGTGCCAAGCAGTGAAGCGGATTCGCGCGCCTTCTCGTTCGACATAATCCCATCGTCGCAAATCGACAACCTCACCATAGTAAAGTCGCCATCGGCACAATACCCCGCAGACTATTCGGGCGGTTTCATAATAGTCAACACCAAGGATGTACCCACAGAAAACAGCACCAGCATATCGGTCGGAGGCAATTGGAACGATGCCACCCACTTCTCATCGTTCGCCCACGCCAAAGGCAGCGGCACCGACTTTCTCGGTTTCGACAACGGACTGCGTTCGTTCAACGGCGGCATTCACGGCCAACTTAACCCGCTGTCGAACGGCACCGACCTGCAAAACAACGGCTTCAACAACGACTGGCGCATACGCTCTTACAATCCGCTCGGCGACCTCAAGCTATCAGCCAACATCAACCGCCGCTGGAAACTGGGCGAACGTACGCTCGGCATGATTGCCGCCGTGAACCACACCAACGAGTACCGCACCTACAGCAATATGAAGAACAATCTCTTCGGACTTTACGATGTGGCCAACGACCGCTCAAACTACCTGCGCTACTCCACCGACCAGCAATACAACCATAACACACGCCTGGGCGCCATGCTAAACTTCACATACCTTTCGCCCAGTGGAGCGCACAAATACTAGTTCCGCAACATCTTCAACCAACTAGGCAACAACCGCTACACATGGCGCAAAGGCTTGAGCGCACAGTCCGACCACGAACACAGCGCCGAATACTTCTACCGCAGCCGTACCACCTACAACACGCAGTTCACCGGACGCCACAACCTCGGCAACGACATAATATCGTGGAACGCAGGCTATGCCTATGCC
>CAVFSQ010000159.1:0-3930 GCA_963625145.1 Bacteroidaceae bacterium
CATCATGGGGGTGTACTGGTACATCCCGCCGAAAGCTTCGGCAGCTCCTCCGCAGGGGATGGCATTGACAATGGTGAGGATTGTCATCAGCACCACAGGTACTGCGGTGTTGAGCACTGGCTTGCCTGTCTTGCGGTCGCTGCATACCACAAGGTCGTAAATGAACATTATGACAATGACTGCCAACAGGGCAAGTTCCTCGTGCATATAAAGAAATTGAGTGTAGTCCATGTCCTTACTTTATCAAAAGGGATGTTATCGATGTTAATTGGGTGCCTGCCGACTGTATGTGGTTTACGATCGGCTCCACGCTGTTGCTAATCATATCGCTTACCCACAGTGGAGCGAAGCCGAGACCTGCAATGCATACCACAAGGGTTGCGATTGCCACTTTCTCGTCCCATGATGCGTCGTGGAGTTTCAGGTGGTTTTCGTTGGTGCATACGCCGTACATTACCTTGCCCACCATTCGCAGTATAAACACTGCGGTGATTACGATGCTCGTAGTGGCGAGTATGGTGAGAACGCGGTGAAGCGTGTCGGCCTGCTGGAACGAACCTACGAAGATTGTCATCTCGGCTACGAAACCGCTGAAGCCCGGAAGCCCGAGGTTGCCAAGACCGGCAATCACGAAGCATACGCAGATGAACGGCATGATGCGTATAAGGCCGCTAAGTTCGCGTATGTCGCGGGTGTGGGCGCGGTGGTAGATCATACCGATGCAGGCAAAGAACAGTGCCGTGAGCAGACCGTGCGAAAGCATCTGCAAAATGGCACCGGTTGCCGCCGTGCGGTTTATCATCAGTATGGCGAAGAGCACCAGTCCGCAGTGGGATACCGATGAATATGCGTTGATGTATTTGAGGTCGGTCTGCACGCATGCCGAGAAGGCGCCGTAAACAACGCCGATGCAGATTACCACGAGGAAAATCCATCCCAGTGTCTGTGCTGCCTCGGGCATCAGGAACATGGCGATGCGGAAGCATCCGTATCCTCCGAGCTTCATGAGCACACCGGCGTGGAGCATCGACACGGCGGTAGGCGCCGAAGCGTGACCGTCGGGGCTCCATGTGTGGAACGGGAACATTGCGCCCAGCACACCGAAGCCCACAAACGTGAGCGGGAACCAGATGTACTGCTGGGCCACGGGTATGGCGTGTGCGCCGTTGGTGTGGTTGGCAAGGTCAAGAACATTGAACGTTTGTCCGCCGGCCCCGTAGAATATTCCGAAGATGCCGCACATCAGCAGCGCGCTGGCGCCCATGAGCATGAGCGTAAGCTTCATTGCGGAATATTCCTTGTGCCCCGTGCCCCAATAGCCGATAAGAAGGTACATGGGGATGAGCGCGATTTCATAGAACATGAACATCATGAAGAGGTCTACCGACACGAAGAACCCGAATACACCCAGCGACAGGAGTGTGAACCACAGGAAGTATTCCTTTGTGAGCGGTTTCAGACGCCATGAAGCGAATGTGCCCGTGAACACGATTACTGACGAAAGCAGAAGCATGGCCACGGAGATGCCGTCGACGCCTACTGAATAGTTGATGTGGAGCGGGGCAAACCAAGTGTAGTCTGCCGTGAAGAGCATTTCTTCGGTTGCACCTGCGCTACGGGCATTGAGATATATCACTACCAGCGAAATTGCGCTGACAAGCAGTGCGCTGGCACCTGTTACCATAACGCCCCTTACGGCATTCACTCCCTTGGCAAGCCAAAGGAACAGCAGCATCAGAAGCGGTATTATAATGAATAAATGTAATGGAAACATATCTGTTTTTACGTTTTATCGGGTTAGAGTATCAATAGTAACACGAGGGCCAGCGCACCTATCAGGAATACATAGGCATACTGCTGTATTTCGCCGCTTTGGAATCCGCGTATCAGGTAGCTCACACGGTGGGAACCCGATGCGAGTCCGTTGAGTATTCCGTCGACGACATGCTTGTCGAACCATGCCAGAGGCCGGGAAATGCAGCCGAATATTATGCGGTGGGTCACAAACTGGTAAACCTCGTCGATGTAGAAACGGTGGTAAGCCCATTTGTGAAGCGCTGAGAACCGCGTGGCGAGTGCCACTGCCACAGGTTGTTTTTCGCCTTTGTAGATAAATGTGGCAAGTGCAAAGGAGATTACGGCAATCACGATGCTGGTGCCTGCAACGGTCCAGTTAAGGTGTATGTCGTAGGCCATGCCGTCGGCACTCACAAAATGACCGAAGGGAATGAATCCGGCAACACAAGTTACAAGTGCGAGGAAAATAAGTGGGAAGGTCATCACCTTCGGAGCCTCGTGCATGTGAAGATCGCTGTGGAGTTCCTTGTTTTCTGTGCCCCAGAAAATGCCGTAGTAGAGGCGGAACATGTAGAATGCAGTCATAGCTGCAATGATTGTCATTACCCAACCCATTATCGGACTGAAGGCGAAGCAGCCTGCGAGAATCTCGTCCTTGGAGAAGAAGCCCGAGAACGGAGGAATACCCGAAATGGCAAGGCAGGAAATGAGGAAGGTGATATGCGTCAAAGGCATATACTTGCGCATTCCGCCCATTGCCGACATTTCGTTGCTGTGCACTACATGGATTATGGCACCGGCGCAGAGGAAGAGACAAGCCTTGAACATTGCGTGGGTGAAGAGGTGGAACATTGAAGCCATGTAGCCTACACTGCCCGGATGCTCGTGCCCGGTAACGTATTCGGTGCATACTCCGAGGGCTACCATCATGAACGCTATCTGCGAAATGGTAGAGAACGCGAGCACACGCTTGATGTCAGACTGTGCGCAGGCTACTGCTGCTGCGTAGAAGGCTGTGAATGCTCCCACATAGGCAACGATGTGCAGTGCATCGGGCGCGTAGGTTATCCAAAGCGGATACATGCGGGCTACCTGGAACACACCGGCCACAACCATTGTCGCTGCATGGATAAGTGCGCTGACAGGGGTGGGGCCTTCCATAGCGTCGGGCAACCAAATGTGGAGCGGGAACATTGCACTCTTGCCCGCACCGCCCACGAACATGAGCAGCAGTGCGGCAGGGAGCATGAAGGCTCCGGCTGCGATTTTGTCGGCATTGCCGGTGAAATCGAAGCTGAATGTCTGGCAGTAGTAGCCGTAGATGAGAATGCCTATTAGGAAGCCGAGGTCGGCAAAGCGTGTCACGATGAATGCTTTCTTCGATGCAGCAATGGCTGCCGGCTGCGTGTAGTAGAAGCCGATCAGCAGGTAAGACGACACGCCCACAAGTTCCCAGAACAGGTACATCTGGAAAATGTTGGTGGCAACTACAAGTCCCAGCATCGACATTGTGAAGAGGCTGAGGTATGCGTAGAATCTTTGGAAGCCGCGTTCGCCGTGCATATAGCCGAACGAGTAGATGTGCACACCGAGTGAAACCGTTCCCACCACTACCAGCATTACGGCAGAGATGGGGTCAACGAGGAAACCAATGTCGAACGACAGGCCGTTGATGAAGAACGGAAGCCAGGTGAAGTTGAATGCGGTTACCGCCTCGTAGATGCCTTCGGCATTGCGCGGCGTGGTGAAATAGCAGTAGGCTGTATAATAGCACAACAGTGCCACAGCGGTTAGCGACAGCGTTCCGATGAGTCCGGCGGTGCGGTGGCTCAGATATTTGCCCAGCAGACCGATGAAGAGGAAAGAAAGGAACGGCAGCAGTAAAATGAGAAATGTATAAGAGTAATCCATGGGAATTTTATGCTTTCAAATTAAACACTACCATTTCAGGTTCTTTATGTGATTGAGCTGTATGCTGCGCACGTTGCGGTAGATAGCAATCATGATGGCTATTGCAACGGCAGTTTCGGCAGCTGATATCGCTATCGAGAACAGGGCGAAGAAGTATCCTTCGTGCCCGGTGGGGTAGAGCAGACGGTTGAATACCGCGAAGTTGATGTCCGAGGCATTGAG
>CAVFSQ010000160.1:0-3876 GCA_963625145.1 Bacteroidaceae bacterium
AGCGTGCGCACTGCATCTTCGGCTGTAAGCCCGATTCTTGCCTTTTTGTCGCAAACGCATTGCGCAACGAGTCCCGGCACGGCTTGTTTCACAGCTTCCCTCATTACGGAATGGAATTGTTGCGACGAAATCTCTTCCGGTACATTTTCGTCCCATAATTCTGCACGAAGCAATTTGAGCAGGAGCGTTGTGTCTGCAGTCATATTCGGATTGCCGTGTTTTCCGTGAGTTTCTTGTTTATTTTTTACTGGATTTGGAAACCAAATTTTCATAGGTTTTGAGAAGTTCGCTCCAGATGTATTTCTGCTCGAATCTTTCGGTTACCATGTTCCGGGCGTTTTCTGATATCTTTTTCCGGAGAATATTGTCTTTCAGCAAAGTGCGCATGGCGTTCAATATGTCGTCTTCGCTTTTGGGCGGAATAATCAGCCCGTTCCATTTGTCTTTTATTATTTCGTTGGCCCCGTTGATGTCGGTGACTATTTGTGCCAGTCCCATTGCTCCGGCTTCAAGAACTGTGTTGGGGAATCCTTCGCGGTAGGATGGGAATACAAATGCATCGGCAATGTCGTAATATGGCCTTACGTCGCAGGCTTGGCCTACGGCAATGATGTCTTCGTTTTCTTTTATTTCATGTATTGTTTCGGGGTGGAGCGGGTCCAGCGATTCTTCGAATCTCCCTACAAGCAGCAGCGAAACTCGGGCGTCTTTTTCGCATTGCAGCCTTTTGAATGCAGCAACCAACTCATTTATTCCTTTGTCCTTTACAAGGCGCCCTACGAAAAGGAAAACAAAATGCCCTTCAATCTTCTTTAGCAATGTGGCGTCGGGTGGACTGGCTATTCCGCGTTTCCAATAGCCGATGTCGATTCCGCGAACGTTCCCGTGCCCGATAATGTGCAGAGGCTTCTTTGTGATTTGGCGAAGGTCGTTGGCTACGCCGTAGCCTTCCGGATTTATGTAAGTGGCACAATGGCATAGTATTTTGTCCATAAGAATAAGAATGAACTTTTGTATGCCTCGCGACGTGGGGAATACCAGCCCCGTATATGTGTGAATCCTTATCGGAACCCGTGTAATCCATGCAGCAACCATGCTTATAAGCCCGGCTTTTGGAGTCATGGAATGAACTATGTATGGCTTTTCCTTGCAGAAAAGCCGTATCATGCCAACAAGCGATTTGAAATCTTTTATTATTGATATGTGCCTTTCCATGGGAACCGCTTCACATCTCACGCCTTCGCGAATCCTGATATCGTCCAGCTCTTTTAGAGGTGACGATACGGCAACTACTTCGTAGTAGCGGGAAAGCATTTTCAGCTGCCCGCGGCAAAAGGTGTCAAGGGATGTGGGAACTGTTGAAGTTTTTATCAACTTCCTTTTTGCGGTTTCATGCATCTTTTCGGTGTTGTAACATGCTTACGCAAGGCTTTCTTTGTACCAATCGTATAGTTTTTGCACGCCGTCTTCTATCTCTACTTTATGGGTCCATCCCAAACTGTGTAGTTTCGATACGTCGATTAGCTTTCGCGGTGTGCCGTCGGGCTTTGAAGAGTCGAATTCTATTTTGCCGCTAAAACCGATGGCTTTTACCACCAATTCAGCGAGCTCGCGTATGGTAAGTTCTTTGCCCGTACCAATGTTGATGTGGCAGTTACGTATTTCGCCGAGTTTAGGGATGGCACCGCCACGTCCTTCGCTGTTGTTGCGGTTTACGGCCCCGTCTGCTTTCGCACCGTAAAATACTGAAGAATATTTCTCAATTCCGATTATGTCGCTGAAGTCCACGTTCAGCAGTATGTGGGCTGAGGCGTCGGCCATGTCTTCGCTCCAGAGAAATTCCCGCAAAGGAGTGCCGGTGCCCCAAAGTGTTACTTTGTTGTTTTCAATGCCGTAGAACGCTAGGGCTTTTGAAATCCTTTCCCTGCTGCAGCTTCCGTTGACGTTGCCTTCGCCTATTGTTTCGCGAAGCTTGTCGGGCGGGTTGATAGGGCGTTTGTCCATGTCGTGGCATATAGCTTCCCAATTCCCTTCGTTTAGAAGTTTTGCAAGGTATATTTTGCGCATCATTGCCGGAAGCACGTGCGAATTTTCAAGATGGAAATTATCGTTGGGACCATACAAATTGGTAGGCATAACGGCAATGTAGTTTGTGCCATATTGAAGGTTGTAGCTCTCGCACATCTTGAGCCCGGCAATTTTAGCAATCGCATACTCTTCGTTGGTGTATTCCAGCGGTGAGGTGAGTAGGGCGTTCTCGCTCATCGGCTGAGGGGCATTCTTCGGGTAAATGCAGGTGCTGCCAAGAAACAACAACTTCTTTACGTGGTGCGAATATGCATTTTCAATTACATTGCATTGAATCTTCAGATTTTGCATGATGAAATCCGCACGGTAGAGTGAATTCGCCATTATGCCGCCTACGAATGCTGCCGCCAAAACCACGGCGTCGGGCTGCTCGCTGTCGAAAAATTGCTTTACTGCGGCTTGGTCTGTAAGGTCGAGTTCTTTGTGGCTGCGGCCTATAAGGTTGTTGTACCCACGGTTCTTGAGATTGTTCCAAATTGCAGAGCCCACCAGCCCATTGTGGCCTGCTACATATATTTTTGCGTCTTTGCTAAGCATTTTGCATGTCAATATTTATGGAATCTGACTTTTAATATGGCTCTTTATATATTCCATGTCGTGGTCAACCATGATTTTCACAAGGTCTTCAAATGAAGTCTTGCGGGGATTCCATCCAAGTTGCTGCTTCGCTTTTGTAGGATCGCCTAGAAGCTGGTCCACTTCGGCGGGGCGGAAATATTTGGGGTCGACTTCTACGAGAGTTTTCCCGCTGGAAATGTCTATGCCTTTCTCGTTGATGCCATCGCCTTCCCAACGCAGATTTATTCCGGCCTGCTTGAAAGCCAGTGAGCAGAATTCGCGTACGGTGTGCATCTCGCCTGTAGCAATCACAAAGTCTTCGGGCTTTTCCTGCTGGAGTATCAGCCACATGCATTCAATGTAGTCTTTTGCGTATCCCCAGTCGCGTCGCGCATTCAAGTTGCCTAAATAAAGTTTGTCTTGTATGCCTTGTGCTATGCGGCTTGCAGCCAGCGTTATTTTCCGGGTTACGAAATTTTCCCCGCGCCTTTCGCTTTCGTGGTTGAACAGTATTCCGTTGCAGCAATACATGTTGTAGCTCTCGCGGTAGTTCTTTATAATCCAGAAACCGTAAAGCTTTGCAACTGCATACGGGGAACGCGGGTAGAAGGGAGTACTTTCGCGTTGCGGCACTTCCATTACTTTTCCGAAAAGTTCCGATGTCGATGCCTGGTATATTTTGCATTTGTTGGCAATTCCGCAAATCCTTACCGCTTCCAGCAGGCGTAGCACGCCGATGGCGTCGGTGTCTGCTGTGTATTCTGGCACGTCGAACGACACTTTTACGTGGCTTTGGGCTGCGAGGTTGTAGATTTCGGTAGGTTGCACTTCCGAAATTACCCGGATGAGTGAAGACGAGTCGGTCATGTCGGCCCAATGAAGGTCAACTAGCCTTTTGTGCTTCATGTCTCTTACCCATTCGTCAAGATATAAATGCTCGATTCTCCCGGTATTGAATGAAGATGAACGGCGAAGCAATCCGTGCACTTCGTAGCCTTTCTCGATTAGAAATTCTGCTAAATATGAGCCGTCCTGGCCTGTTATGCCTGTAATTAAGGCAATGTTGTTGCTCATCTGAAAATATGTTTGATTTCTGCAAAGGTATGTTATTTGTGGTAAAGTGCAAAGGCATTGTAGTTCTAAATTGGACTTTTGCGAAGACTTGGATTGAAATTTATAGGGCACCGCGTGCGGCATCGCGAAAATACGGCGCTATGACTGTTGCAGTGC
>CAVFSQ010000161.1:0-3853 GCA_963625145.1 Bacteroidaceae bacterium
GTCTATATTTAATTGTTATTATAGTGAAGGCTCATGAGGGTTACATTTAAGAAACTACTATTGTTAGTACTTCATGTTACTAATCTTATGTTTCTAGTTATCTATAAACTAGTGACTTTACAACAGTTTCAACAAGAAACTAGTAAGGGAGTTTTGTATATAGGTCGCCTTCTTGCCGGAATGTCGCTGGCTTTGGTGTATGCTTCTTCTGCCGTAGCCGGTACCGCGTCCAGGCAACGCCCCAACATATTGTTCATACTTTGCGACGATATGGGGTATGGCGATTTGGCATGCTATGGGCAGCCGTTCATATCTACGCCGAATATCGACCGCATGGCTGCCGAGGGCATGCGCTTCACGCAGGCTTATGCCGGTTCGCCTGTCAGCGCCCCGTCGCGTGCCACAATAATGACCGGGCAGCACACCGGACACACCCACGTGCGGGGCAACAAGGAATATTGGCGTAATGCCCCCCTGGTGTATTATGGTAAAAACGCCGACTTCGCGACCGTGGGGCAGGAACCCTATGATCCGCGCCATGTTGTTTTGCCCGAAATAATGAAACGGGCAGGCTATCGCACTGCCATGTTCGGCAAATGGGCTGGCGGTTACGAAGGCTCGGCTTCCACTCCCGACAAGCGCGGAATAGACGAGTTCTATGGTTATATCTGTCAGTTCCAGGCTCATTTGTATTATCCTAATTTTCTGAACCGTTTTAGCCGCTCGCGGGGTGACAGCACGGTGGTTCGCGAAGTGCTCAGCGACAACATCCCTTACCCTATGTTCGGAAGGGAATATTTCTGCCGCAAACAGTATTCTGCCGATATTATACATCGCCACGCATTGCAGTGGATTGAATCGCAAGATGACGAACACTCGTTTGTGGGATTTCTTACCTATACGCTGCCGCATGCGGAACTGGCGCAACCTGACGATTCCATAGTGGACGGCTACCGCTCTAAGTTTTTCGTCGACAAGACGTGGGACGGGCAGGAAAGCTCTCGGTATAATGCTGTGGAGCATACCCATGCGCAGTTTGCAGGCATGATTACGCGGTTGGATAAGTATGTGGGCGAAATCTTTGCCAAATTGAAGGAAAAGGGGCTTGACAAAAATACGGTTGTGGTGTTTTCGTCTGACAACGGCCCGCATGAAGAGGGCGGGGCGGACCCGCAGTTCTTTGGCCGCGACGGCAAATTGCGGGGATTGAAACGGCAATGTTATGAGGGAGGCATACGCATACCGTTTATTGTCTGGTGGCCCGACCATATTAAAGCGGGCACCGTGAACGGTCATATGCTGGCTTTTTACGATATCATGCCCACTTTTTGCGAACTTGCCGGAATCGGAGGGTTTCCCAAACGGTTTGTAAACCGTGGTTTGGAAGGTGACGGCTTCGACGGTATTTCATTCGCACCTACTTTGCTGGGACATGATTCTACGCAGAAACAGCATGACCATCTGTATTGGGAGTTTCACGAAACCAATCAGATAGGCGTGCGGCGCGGAGATTGGAAACTAGTGGTAGCAGCCGGCGAGCTGCGGCTTTACAATCTTGCCGAAGATTTGCACGAAGACCATGATGTAAGTTCCCAACATCCTGATATCGTGCGGCAACTTGTGGATATCGTGCACCGGGAGCATGTTGAAAACAACGTTTTTCCCGTGACGTTGCCGAAAAAGCAGGAGTAGGATTACTGTAGTTGCCACTCAGAGAGTGGCTTTCATTACGTTTGCCGGAGGGCGATGGGCGGCAAGCTCGTTTTTCATGAATTCCATGTATGGTGCGGAGTGTCTGAAGAAAGTGCGGTAGCCTTCACACAAATAATTCAGGCCGGGATTGCCGTAGCAGTCGTGTATAAAACGGTTTTTGGGGCATTCGCCGTGGCAGGCAAACAACACGTCGCATTCTCTGCATTGTTGCGGCAGCATTTGCGATTTCATGCGCGAAAATTCCCTTTGTTTTTCCGAATACATCATTTGGGTGATGGTTGCATGCTGCAGGTTGCCCAACTTGTGGTCCGGGTATACAAAATGGTCGCAGGAGTAGACATCGCCATTGTGCTCTATAATGCCAGCGTGCCCGCATTCCTTGGCCAGCGTGCACAATCCTGGCGCCACACCAGCCCAGTTGGCTAATGTGCTGTCGAATATCTGAACGAAGTATTCGCCTACATCTTTGTGTACCCATTCGTCGAATACGGAGCACAGAAAATTTCCCCATTGTTCGGGCGTAATCGAAGAATCTGTAATGTTGCCGCCTTCAGTCATGCCAGGAGCAAGAGTCAAGCCGTCGTTTCGGCTTGCAACGATACGCTCGACAATAGGCGTGAATTGCAGAAAATGACAGTTAATGCTCTTGAAAAAACGATAGAACTCCAGTGGCTGCCCGACGTTGGCGCTGTTTACGACTGCCAATGCGTTCCACTCTATGTCGTGCCGGTTGAGCAAGTCTATTCCTCTGACAGTACGTTGCCACGTGCCCCTGCCGTCGCGGCAAGTGCGGTAAGCGTCGTGCATCTGCTGTGTGCCATCGATGGAAACTCCTACCAGGAAATTGTTTTCTTGCAAAAATCTGCACCATTCTTCGGTGAGTAATGTGGCATTGGTTTGCAGGCAGTTCTCAATGTGCCTCCCTGCACCGTATATGCGCTGAAGTTTGACGGCATTGCGGTAAAACTCTATGGGGCGTAGCAATGGCTCGCCGCCGTGCCACACGAAAAGCACATTGTCACCGGTTTGCGCTTCGATATATTCTTTTACGAACTTCTCCAGCATTCGGTCGCTCATCGTTTGCCGGGAATTTTGGGAATATAACTTCTCCTTCTCCAGGTAATAGCAGTATTTGCATTGCAGGTTGCATCGGCTTCCGGCTGGCTTTGCCATCAGATACAAAGAATGTGCGAAAGGTGCTGACGTGTGGTTCATTGTGCTGTTCTATGCCTTACTTTTCGTCTATATCCAATTGCTTGCGGTAAGCGTCAAGTTGCTTCTGTAATTGCCTGGTAATTTTCTCATAGCCCGGTTTGCCGTACAAATTGTTGAGTTCGTGTGGGTCGGCATTGAGGTCGTATAGCTCGTTGTAGTTCACAGCCGAGTCTTTAGGCTCAAAATATCCTAGCGATTCCAGATATTTCATCCCGTAGTATTCTCGGGTGCCTGGAGTATTTTGGTACTTGTTTTCTTTTACGGCATCCATGCCGCCGGCACCATAGAAATGTATGAGTTTGTAGCGGTCGGTGCGTACTCCGTCGTGCTTTCGCACCATGTGGTATGTAGGGTAGTCGTAGTAATGATAATAAATGCTTTGTCGCCAGTTTTTCACGTTGTCGCCGTCTTTGAATACGGGAATCAGTGAGCGGCCTGGCATTTCTTCGGGCTGCCTGATGCCGGCAAGCGCGAGGAATGTAGGCGCATAGTCAATGTTCTGCACAAGCTTGTGACAAACACTTCCGGGCTTGATGTGGCCGGGGTAGGCCACGATGAGCGGAGTGCGCAGAGATTCTTCGTACATGAACCGTTTGTCAAACCATCCGTGCTCGCCCATGTAGAAGCCCTGGTCGCTGGTATATATTATAATGGTGTTTTCAGCCAGCCCATTTTTTTCGAGGTAGTCAAGAACTCTGCCTACACTTTCGTCAACGCTTGCTATGATGCTCATGTAGTCGCGTATGTAACTTTGGTACTTCCAGTTGTCAAGGGCTTCGCCTTTCAGGTTTGCCTCAAGGAGACGCCTGTTGCGGGGAAAGTAATATTTGCCCCATGCATTGCGTTGGGCCGGCGTCATCCGGTTTATTTCGCTCATAAGTGTGAGATATGAATCCCAACTGTCTGCGTTTGTGGTGTCAAGCAT
>CAVFSQ010000162.1:0-3828 GCA_963625145.1 Bacteroidaceae bacterium
TCACCTCGACAAACACCAGCAGTCCACGCTTCCGGGCTATTATGTCCACTTCAAGATGCCCCGCCCGCCAGTTGCGCTCCAAAATTGAGTAGCCGTCAAACATAAGATGCCTTGCGGCTGCCTCTTCTCCTTGTGCCCCCAACTGATTCCGTTGTGCCATACGGGTTTTCTTTCTGCAAAAATAGCAAGCCCGCGGCAATTCTGCAAATCGCGCGCGGGCTTTTAAGAAAGTTTACACAAACTTGCCGCTGCAATGCCGGCAACGCAAGGAGTGCGTCAAAGAGTTTCAAGAATGCGCTTAAGCACCACCGTAGCCGAAATCTCGCGGTTTGCGGCCTCGGGTATCACGAGCGATGTAGGCGCCTCGATAACGTCGTCGGTAACTATCATGTTGCGGCGCACCGGCAGGCAATGCATGAAATGCGCGTTGTTGGTAACTGCCATGTGTACAGCGTCAACAGTCCAGCTCATATCTTTCGAAATCACCTTGCCGTAGTCGTCGGGGCGCGTCACGCCCGGGCAGCTCCAGTTCTTGGCATACACGAAATCAGCCCCTTCGAGCGCCTTCATTTGGTCGTATTCCACATGTGCGCCGCCGACAAACTGCGGGTCGAGTTCATAGCCGTGGGGATGGGTTACCGTGAAATCCACGTCGGCCACGTTCATCCACTGCGCGAAACTGTTGGGCACAGCCTGCGGCAAAGCCTTGGGATGCGGCGCCCAGGTCATCACCACCTTGGGGCGCTTCGCCTTCTTGTGCTCCTCAATGGTTATAAGGTCGGCAAAAGCCTGCAGCGGATGCACCGTAGCGCTTTCCATCGAGAACACTGGGCGGCCGCTGTATTCTATGAACTGGCGCAGTATGCGCTCGTTGTAGTCGTCGCTGCGGCTCTCGAAGCGCGCAAATGTCCTCACGCCAATCACGTCGCAATAGCTTGCCATCACTGGAATGGCCTCGAGCAAGTGCTCGCTCTTGTCGCCGTCCATCACCACGCCGCGCTCGGTCTCCAGCTTCCACGCGCCCTGGTTGACGTCGAGAACTATCACGTTCATGCCGAGGTTCATTGCCGCCTTTTGTGTGCTGAGACGCGTGCGCAGACTGTTGTTGAAAAATATAAGCAGAGCCGTGCGGTGGCGGCCGAGGTTTTCAAACGCATAACGGTCGCGCTTTATGGCAGCGGCCTCCTCGAGCGCACTGTCAAGATTGCCGAGGTCTTCGGGATATAGAAACGATTTCATTGTGAGTATAGTCGCTTTTTTGTAATGGTTGTTTTTGACTGTTGCAAAAATAGCCCTTTTCTTCCACATACGCCGCGCCGCAGGCATAGTTTGGTGCCGCAAAACAGGCAAACCGGCTTCTTTTAACAGGCATGCGCAGTTGCATTTCATTGAAACCGCCACTTTTGGGAAAAAGTCGTAACTTTGGGCAAAACAATCTTGGAAAATCTATGAAAAGAGCAACTTGCCTATGTGTTTACCTTCTAGCTTTTTGTCTGTGTGCGAAAGGCGAAAGCATTTGGTTGGAAACAGAGAATTTCGAGGAGAAAGGCGGCTGGGCAGTTGACCAGCAATTCATGGAAGAAATGGGCTCACCCTATCTTCTGGCGCACGGCATGGGAAAAGCAATAGCCGATGCACGCACCGAGATTGAAATTCCGGCCACGGCCACCTATTATATATATGTACGCACGTTCAACTGGACATCCCCCTGGCATAGCGGAGCAGGACCGGGAGCTTTCAGGCTTTTGGTGAACGGGCGCAGTCTGGCCGGGAAACTGGGAACGGAAGGCAACAGTTGGATGTGGCAGCCGGCTGGAGCGGCAAAGTTGAAAAAGGGAAAGGCGGAAATTGCCCTGTACGACCTTACGGGGTTCGACGGGCGCTGCGATGCCGTATACCTTACTACCTGCAAGGATTCCTTGCCTCCTGCCGGCGGCGACGCATTGGCCGAATTCCGCCGCAAGGCATTGGGTTTACCCGATGAAGCCCCCTCAGCCGGAAACTTCGACATGGTTGTATGCGGCGCAGGCACTGCCGGAATCAGCGCCGCAGTGGCTGCGGCAAGACTGGGATGCAAAGTGGCGCTGATAAACGACCGCCCCGTGATAGGCGGCAACAACAGTTCCGAAATTCGTGTGTATACAAGCGGATATATCGGAGTAGGACCGTATCCTAAATTGGGGGATTTGCAAAAGGAATTCAATCCGCGCAGGGGCGGCAATGCGCAGTCTGCCGACGTTTACGAGGACAAAAGGAAAATGGACTTTGTCCAAAACGAAAAGAACGTGTAGCTTTTCACAAACTACAGGGTAACACGGGTATTGAAAACCGGAAACCGTATAAATTCAGTCATAGCCACGCACATCGAAACAGGGCGGGAGATACGCTTGAGCGCTCCGCTGTTCAGCGACTGCACGGGAGACGGAACAGTGGGCTATCTTGCCGGAGCGGATTACCGTATGGGGCGTGAGGCCCGCGCCGAATTCAACGAATCGCGTGCCCCGGAGCGTGCCGATTCCATGACACTCGGTGCATCCGTCATGTGGTATTCCGTAGACAAGGGCAAACCGTGCAGCTTCCCGCAGTTCGATTATGGAATGCATTTCACCGACAGCAGCTGCGAGAAGGTGAACATGGGAGAATGGACCTGGAAAACCGGACTGTTCGTCGACAAGACGAAACACTTCGAGCGTGTACGCGACTACGGGATGCTGGTAATCTATGCCAACTGGAGCTATCTGAAAAACAAACTGAAGGACAACGGCAATTTCAGGAACCGCGAATTGGGGTGGGTGGCTTATATTTCAGGCAAACGCGAGAGCCGCCGCCTGTTGGGTGATTATATTCTGAAGCAGGAAGACATTACGCGCTACGTAGTGCCCGAAGACGGAACGGCTGCCGCATCGTGGCCGATGGACCTGCACTATCCCGACCCAGAAAACACGAAACATTTCCCAGGAAGAGAATTCAAGACCTTCAACACCAATACCGACATCTACCCCTACCCCATACCCTACCGCTGCCTCTACTCACGAAACATCGACAACCTGTTTATGGCCGGACGCGACATTAGCGTAACCCATGTGGCGCACGGCACAATCCGCGTAATGCGCACCACCGGGATGATGGGCGAAGTAGTTGGTATGGCCGCGTCAATCTGCAAAAAACACCAAGTGCAGCCGCGGGAAATCTACCGCACCTATTTCCCCGAGCTGAGGGAACTGATGCAAAAAGGAGTGGGACGCCCCGGCGCTGAAGACAACCAGCATTACAACGAAAATTACATTCTGCCGAAGAAACCCGAAATCGCCGCGCCATAAAGCCGGGATTGTCTCAAAAACCAATCCACTTTTTTGAGAAGCAAAGCACCTTATAAAAAAACAAGGCACATAGTTTTCCTGCTATGCGCATACAATTTTTCTTCTGACCGCAAAGAATTTTTCTTTTGTGCGCACATAATTTTTCCGCTATGCGCATACAAGCAGAACGCCATGCGGTGCAAATATCTGCGCCAATAGCTTGAAATACGGAAATTTTGCGTAAGTTTGCAACCAAACCCAATTTACACGAAAACATTCTACAATGAAAACTACAGGGAAAAAGACTTTTCTTCTAGTTGTATGCGCCGTAGTAATGGCTATGCCGTCGTGCGCGCGCCGCAACGCGCCTTCTGTCAATGGCTCAGAGCAGACAGCGAAAGCCGATGACGGCAAGAAAAACTATAATGTAAAAAACCTTCCGCTCACCGTGAAAGAGAAGATTCTCGAAACCATACAAAGCGACTACAAGGGAAAAGTTGTGTTCATCGACTTGTGGGCAACCTGGTGC
>CAVFSQ010000163.1:0-3821 GCA_963625145.1 Bacteroidaceae bacterium
GTATATTTGTAGTGTTAACCAATAAAATTCTAATACTATGATTTACTACAACGTCAACAAGAGCGTTTTTTCCCGTTCAGCCCAGCGGCGCTACTGAAAAAAAAGTGTATATTTGTCTCACTTAATTATTATTCCTGAATATGGCAGCAAATAGCAACAATGTGTTTTTTATGGCTTTACGCATGGCGGCATGCGCCGTTGTGCTGTGTTCTTGCATGTGGGCGCAGGCCCAGACTGTGAGCGTTTCTTCCGAAGAAATCACCACCTATCCTTTCGACGATCCCAATCCCATACCGAAATTCAAAAGCATTTACCCATACTACAGATTCGAAGGCTTTACCACCAAGCCCGAGAAGCGGAAATGGACTGTGGTTACGCTCGAAAACGATTGGCTGCGGCTTAAAATCATTCCCGAAGTGGGGGGAAAGATATGGTCGGTTGTCGACAAGAAAACCGGCGAAGAGATGTTCTACGGCAACAGTGTGGTGAAATTCCGCGACATTGCGCTTCGCGGCCCCTGGACCAGCGGCGGCATCGAGTTTAATTTCGGAGTGATAGGGCATGCACCCACCTGCTCCACACCAGTTGATTTCGAAACGGAAAAGAAAGCCGACGGAAGCGTCAGCTGCTATATAGGAGTGCTTGAACTCGTGACGCGCACGCGGTGGATGGTGGAGATTAATCTCCCTGCCGACAAGACATGGTTCACCACACGCACGGTTTGGCACAACTCAAGCGGGGCATCGATGCCTTACTACACCTGGGTAAATACCGGAGTGAGCGCAACCGATGACCTGCACTTCCTCTATCCCGCCACGCATTGGGTGGGCCACGACGGAGGGACGGGGCCATGGCCCAACGATTCCGTGCACGGGCGTAATCTCTCGGTTTGGCAGCAAATGAACTTCGGAGTAGACAAATCATACCACATGGCTGGCAATCACGGGCCCTACTTTGCCACATATTATGCCGACAAGGACTTCGGCATGGCGCATTTTGCCACGCGCGACGACAAGCTGGGGCGCAAGTTCTTTACGTGGGCACTCAGCGACCAGGGCAGTATATGGAAAGACCTGCTTTCAGACAACCGCGAACAGTATGTGGAGCTGCAGAGCGGAAGGCTTTTCAACCAACCGGGAGGAGGCAGCGAGCGCACTCCCTACAAGCAGTTCCTCTTCGAACCTTATGTCACGGACGAATGGACGGAATATTGGTTCCCCTTCAGCGGTACGGGGGGCGTGGCAGACGTTACGCCAGCCGGGGTGGTGAATGTGAACTCGCGTGGCGGCAATATTGAAGTGCAGTTCTGCACCACTGCCGATGTCGACGGCACGCTGGCGCTGGCTGACAGTGCCGGGCATGAAATCGCGGCGCACCGCGTGAAGGTTGCTGCCGGGGAAACCGTTACCGAAAAATTCCAGGCTGACGCTAATGGGGTGTACAGGCTAACCCTCGGCGGAAAACTGCTGTGGACAAACGAAAACCGCGATTTGAGCCGTCCGCAGAAAACTCCCGACGGCTTCAACTGGGATACAGCCTACGGAAATTGGCTGCTGGCCAACGACAGGTATTGCCGCGCCGAATACGATGACGCTAAGGATTTCCTCAACAAATCGCTGGCATTGAATCCCGATTATGTGCCTTCGCTTGCCCTTATGGCCGAAGCCTGCAACCGGCAGTTCAACTACGAAAAGGCTTTGGAATATGCACAGCATGCCATATCCGTTGACCAGTACGACGGAGCTGCCAACTACCAGGCGGGAATAGCCGCGCGCGCACTGGGAAAGCATTACGACGCCATGGACTGCTTCGAAATGGCTGCCATAACGCCGCAGCACCGCAGCGCAGCATACACGCAGCTTGCCAAACTGCATTTTGCCGACGGCGACATGCCCATGGCCGTGCATTATGCCGTGAGGGCGTGCGAAACCAATGCGAAGAACATAACGGCGCTGGAAGTGCTTAGCCGTGCCTATTCCCGGCAGGGCAACAGCGCGGAGGCCGAGCAGACTCTCTCCAAAATCAAGAAGATAGATCCGCTCAACCATTTTGCGGATTTTGAACGCTACTGTGGCGGTTCGCTCACGAAAGATGAAGTGCTTGGGAAAATCAAGGAGGAGTTTCCTGCCCAGGAACTTATGGAGCTCGCCTCGGTGTATGTTTCGCTCGGTGAAAACGACAGGGCCCTGAAAGTGTTGGAACTTGACGGCGCTCCCAATGCTGTAGTGAAAGTGTGGAAAGCGCGGCTGCAGGGAAATGCTGGGGCTCTTGCCGATGTTAAGGCGCAAGATCTTGACTTTGCCTTCCCCTTCAGGGACGAAGACTTGGGGATGCTGAAATGGGCAACCGCGAATTCCGGCAAATGGGAATTCCGCTATCTGATGGCATTGCTGCAGAAATCGCGCGGCAATCACCGTGAAGCTGCCGAACTGATTATAGGCATTGACAACGACGAAGAGTATGCCCCGCTTTTTGCACTCAAGGCAAACGAAGTGACCGACAAGCAGTTGCGCGAAACATACCTTAAACGGGCTTGTGCCCTCGACAAGAACCAGTGGCGCTATTGCCGGCTACTTACAATGTTCTATCTCGGAGAAGGCAACGACGCCCGCAAGGCCCTGGCTACGGTGAAGCCTTATTACAAGCGCAATCCCAACATAATGCAGATAGCCACCCTCTATATCCGTGCGTTGATAGCCAACGAAGATTACGCCGAGGCCGACCGCATACTCTCTGCCACCACGATTCTTCCCTTCGAAGGGGAAACCACGGGCCACGACATGTACCGCAAGGTGAAACTTTGTCGCGCTGCGCAGGCCATTGGGAAAAAGAACTGGAACGAAGCGCGGCAGTTAATCGGCGAAGCACGCTTGTGGCCCAAGAGCCTCGGTGCCGGCAAACCATATGACGACTGTATCGACTCGCGTATGGAAGACTGGATGGAAGGCGCCGTCGGGCTGTTGAGCGGAAATGCAGACGAGGCTGACAAGGCTTTTGCACGGGTGGCTGCATCGCAGGAAAACGGCGGAGTTTCAGATTTGCTGCAGGCTGTGGCCCTTACTCGCGTCGGAGATAAAGACAAGGCTAAGGCGAAAATGGAGAAGTGGACGAAGAACCAAAGCAATCAGGAGAATGCCGATTGGGGATGCTCGTTTGCTGAAAGGATGGCAGCCGACAAGGTGCAGCTTAACTCTGATGACCTGGCCAGGATTTTGAAATGATATTCTCCCACGGTTGTCTTCCAACGCTAAAGGTGTAATTTTCCAAACTGGGGCGATAAAGTAAATGTAACATACGTTCCTGATGCAGATTATGACGATATGGTAGAATATATGGAAGAATCAGAGAAGCCTAAATCAGGATATTCAAGAGTCCCATATAATTTATATAATCATAATTGTGGAGTTTATGGTGTAAATGTTATTAATCAAGCAATGCCGTGGTATCGACAAGTTACAGGTGGAGCCTTGAACACTAAACCTGCAATACCGAATGCTGTACTTGGAGGACTTACAGGAATAGGCCATGATATAGAACAAGGTAAACCAGGATATAATACAATTCAAGGATTTACAAACCTTAGTGGAGCTTCTGGCCGTGCAGACATGCACGGTTACTCATTACCTTGGGGCACTACAAAAGGATCTTTTGAAAAATAATTTAAAACCAGATAACAATGAAAAGAATATTTTTGATTTGCACACTTTTGGTTTGCACATATTATATGATATACGCAGACCATCGTGAACCTATTGAAGGAGAAATCGTATGGCAAATTTCAAAGTCCAAACAATCTCCTTTTATTCAATATGCGACTGGCT
>CAVFSQ010000164.1:0-3805 GCA_963625145.1 Bacteroidaceae bacterium
GTCGTCGAGCAGTATAGATGTGAGCGCTGAGACGTAGACACGGAACTTGCAGTCGTCGGAAATTTGTTTGGTGAGTTCGGGGTTGAGCGCATGTATTCCTTCGATAACAAGAATCATGTTTTCGTCAATCTTCAGGCGCGTGCCGCTTTTCTCGCTTTTCCCGGTAATGAAATTGTATCGTGGCAGTTCCACTTCCTTGCCTTCTATCAAATCGCTCAAATCTCGCGATAGCATAGGAATGTTCAGTGCATTGACGCTTTCGAAATCGTATTCGCCGTTGGTGTCTTTTGGAGTTTTTTCGCGGTCAACGAAATAGTCGTCCATCGATATGGGGTAGGGCTTTATGCCGCAAGCCATCAGTTGCACCGAGAGACGTTTGCTGAAGGTTGTCTTTCCGCTTGAAGAGGGGCCGGATATGAGAACTACCTTGACGTTTTTGCGGTTGGCGATTTCTTCTGCAATTTTGCTGATTTTTTTCTCCTGTAGGGCTTCCGATACGTTTATCATTGCATTTGCCAGGCCTTTCTTGACAAGTTCGTTCAGGTCGCCTATCGTGTTGAGATTCATGATGCCTTGCCAGGTATGGTTTTCGTGGAACACGCTGAACATCTTTTCCTGGTTCACGAATGGCTTGAGCTGCGAGTAGTTTGGCGACGAGGGGTCGGGTATGCGCAGCAGCACTCCGTCATGGTATTTCTCAATGTCGAAAAGCCATATCTTTCCGGTGGATGTAAGAAGGGCGCTGTAGTAATAGTCGAGCGTGTCGCCAAGGATGTAATAGGTGGAATACAGGTTCCCGGTTGTTTCTATGAGTTTGGCTTTGCTGTAGAGCCCTGCGGCATTGAAGCGTCTCACCACATCGTCGGTATGGGCCTTTATGCGTCGGAAAGGCATGTTGGCGTCGATGATTTCCTGCATGCGCTTTTTTATGGCCTTCACGTCTTCCTGACTCATTTCGCGTGTCATGACTCGGCAATAGTAGCCGTTGGAAACGGGGGTGTCGATTCTCACTGGAGTGTGCGGGAAAAGTTCTCTCACGGCCTTGCACAACACGAAGAACAGCGAGCGCGTGTAGGTGCGCATACCTGACGGTGACGATATGTCGAGGAATTCGATGTCGCAGTTCGACAGCAATACGTGGTTCATGCTTTCGACTTTGTTGTTGACCATGGAGCATGCCGGCTCGCGTACCATTTTCAAGGCAAGTGCATTGTAGGCTTCTTCTACGGTGCTTCCGAGTGGCAGTTCTATTTTTTCGCCGTTGTTGCGGCACAGCACTTCTATTGTACGTTCCATAGCTGTTTGGGGGTTTATTGTTTTTTGCGGTTGCCGAACAGGTTGCCGAAGTTGCGTTGTCGTGCTTTGCGGTTGATTGCTTCGGTGTTGAGCTCGGGGTATTGTATTCTGGAATGGTATATCGTCTTGAGGTTTTCGACAAACACTTTCTTGGTGTCGGCAATGTCCTCGAAAGTTATGGGGCAGTTGCTGAAATAGCCGTCTTTCATCTGGTTGTCAACGATGTTGTCAACGAGCCGGCTTATTGATTCTTCTGTGTATTCCTTTAGCGAGCGCGATGCCGCCTCTACCGAGTCGGCCATCATGAGTATGGCCTGCTCGCGCGTAGAGGGATTGGGACCTGGGTATGAAAAGGCTTCTTCGTCGGGTTTTTCGCCGGGATGGGCGTTCATCCATGTTATGTAGAAATATTTCGCCTTGCTTTTGCCGTGGTGGGTGGATATGAATGATTTCACTGCCGATGGCAGATGGTATTTGTCGGCCAGTTTGATGCCTTCGGCCACGTGCGACACTATTATGTTGGCACTGCTTTCGGGTGACAGTTGGTCATGAGGATTCACTCCGCTTTGGTTCTCGGTGAAAAATGCCGGATTCTTGAGCTTGCCGATGTCGTGATAAAGCGCTCCGGTACGCACAAGCAGTGTGCGTGCGCCTATTTTGGATGCAGCGTCGGCAGCAAGGTTGGCTACTTGCATGGAGTGGTTGAAAGTGCCGGCGGCTTCTTTTGAAAGGCGCCGCAGAAGGGGGTTGTTGATATTCGAAAGTTCAATTAGCGTGACCGATGACACGAATCCGAAAAGTTTTTCTACCACATATAGCATGGGGTAGGAGAAG
Organism: Bacteroidaceae bacterium; assembly: GCA_963625145.1. Classification (GTDB taxonomy): domain Bacteria; phylum Bacteroidota; class Bacteroidia; order Bacteroidales; family Bacteroidaceae; genus UBA6398. Next base: position 2,131 of record CAVFSQ010000164.1, read on the forward strand.
AGCAGGAATACGCCGTTTATCACAAGGTAGATATAGAGTGTGTTGTCGAATCCTTTCAGTTCCATTCCTTGCGACAGGTCGAAGGCGGCGGCGGTGACAAGCGACAACAGCGTCGCCACAACGGCTGTCTGGAACAGTTGCGAACGTTGTTGCAGGTCGTGGAGTGCATAGATTGCGGCCACGCCCGACGCGAAGTTTACGAGAATGAATTCAAATGGGTCGACAAGGGCAAGCGAGCTGGTGAGCACCGTTGTGCCGAGGGCAAGGAACGATGTGTGTGTGTCGGTGAAGATGCACATGAATATTCCCACCATTGCAAATGGCACGAGGAAGGCTATTGCCCTTGATGTGCTGGGCAGCAGTGCTACGACCACCGGAAAAAGCGTGAGCATCGTAAGCATGAAAGTAAATGTGCGGATATTGTTGAAGTAGTTGCGGTGGTGGATTTTGACGTATACGAAAAAAGCGGAGAAGGCTATTGCCACGAGTAGGAATTGCCCGAACATTAAGCGTGCCATTCCCTTTTCGGGCATGTTCCTTACCTGCGATTCGGCTTCGAGCGACTTCAGGATGTCGTAGGTCGCGGGCGTGACAATTTCGCCGCGGTCGATGATTTTCTGTCCGCGTTGCACTAGCCCGTAGGTGGGCGATATGCCTTCCATCAAGTCGATTTTTGCGGCATCGGAACGCTTGGCATCGTAAGTAAGGTTTGCCTCGATGTAGTCGCCTAGGTTGTATTGCACCAGTTGCTCGTGGCTGACGGTGCCCGAGTCGGCAGAGAGCATGAACCCATATGCCGTGCGCGTTGAGAATATTTGGGAAATCTTACGGCTTTGGGCTTCCCTTCCGCTCACCGCGCGTATTGACGTGATGGCGCTGTCGTTCATTGCCCTCATGTCTTCGGATTTCACTACGCCTGCACTGTAGATGGCATGAAGCCTTTCGGTTACGAGTCTTGCCACTTTGGGCGGCATGTCTTTTAGGGCGCCGTCACGCAGTTCCTTCGCAAGGCGTTTGGCATGTTTTTTTTCCACGCTTGCATCTGCGGTGAAGTATGGCTGGAAGAGTTTTTCCACACTGTCTCGCTCTGCTTTCAGTTTGTCTTCACTCTTGTAAATAGGGAAGTCGTAGTCGGCAATGAGCTGTTGGTGCGTCCACGGTTTATTGACCTTGAAGTCGAAACCGAAGCGCTTTTCGCGCGGAAGCATGTAGACCACAAGCAGAACGCAGGCAGCAATAAGGCATATCCTTAGCACCTGGCCTTTGAATGTCACAGCTTTGTAATTGTCCATACTTCTCCAAATTTAATTTTTTACGGAGCTAAGTTAATAAAAATCGTGTTTGCATTGAGTGACTGTCGGCGAATTTATTTCTCTATGGTGGTATTGCCTGACGTATTGTGGAAAATGTTTCCTGCAAAAGAGTGGGGAAACCCGGAAAGCAACGAAAAATCGCGCTGCATAACAACTTGGTTTTCTGCGATGCGGGAATGGGCAAAAAAGTTCCTATTGTAATTAAAAAACTAAAGCACCTTTTTCAAAAAGAAAGGCATATAATTTTAACGTGATGCGCATGCTTATATAAAAACAACGGGACTGCATAATGCAATCCCGTCACCTAGCGCTTCAAGATGGGCTTGAACCAACGACCCCCTGATTAACAGTCAGGTGCTCTA
>CAVFSQ010000165.1:0-3803 GCA_963625145.1 Bacteroidaceae bacterium
GGGCATTGTCGAGCACATTTATGCTGTGGCAACGCTTGAGGTCTTCGTTTGTAATATATATGTTATACAGTTTCTGCAGGAACCACTTGTCGATTTTTGTGAGCTCGTGTACCTTTTCAATGGAATAGCCCTCGGCAAATGCTTCGTAGATGACGAATATACGCTTGTCGGTGGGGGCTTTCAAAGCCGCTTCCACGTCGCGCGTTTCAAGGTCCTTGTTGTCTACAAAGCCGTGCATGCCCTGCCCTATCATTCTGAGGCCCTTCTGTACGGCTTCTTCGAAGGTGCGCCCTATGGCCATCACCTCGCCTACCGACTTCATGCTCGAGCCCAGCTCCTTGTCGACGCCGCGGAACTTGCTCAAGTCCCAACGGGGTATTTTGCACACCACGTAGTCGAGCGCCGGCTCAAAGAAAGCGCTGGTGGTTTTGGTTACAGAGTTTTTTAGCTCGAAAAGACCATAGCCCAGTCCCAGTTTGGCTGCAACGAAAGCGAGCGGATAGCCTGTGGCCTTCGATGCGAGAGCCGACGAACGGCTCAAGCGGGCATTGACTTCGATAACGCGGTAGTCGTCGGAATTGGGGTCGAAGGCATACTGCACATTGCATTCTCCCACGATGCCGATGTGGCGTATAATCTTGATGCTGAGAGCGCGGAGCATGTGGTAGTCGTGGTTGGAAAGCGTCTGCGAAGGAGCCACCACAATGCTCTCGCCGGTGTGGATGCCAAGAGGGTCGAAATTCTCCATGTTGCACACCGTGATGCAGTTGTCGTACTTGTCGCGCACCACTTCATATTCAATTTCCTTCCACCCGCGGAGGCTTTTCTCCACAAGCACCTGGGGCGAGAATGAAAATGCCTTCTCGGCAAGCTTGTCAAGCTCCTCTTCGGTGTCGCAGAATCCCGAGCCGAGGCCGCCCAGTGCATAGGCAGCGCGGATAATCACGGGGAAGCCCAAATCCTTGGCAGCGCGGCGCACTTCCTCGATATTCTTGCAGGCTTCGCTTTTTATTGTCTTAATGTCGATTTCGTTGAGCCGTTCCACAAACAGTTCGCGGTCTTCGGTGTCGATAATCGACTGCACGGGAGTGCCAAGCACTCTCACGCCGTATTTCTCAAGCACGCCGCTCTTGTACAGGGCCACGCCGCAGTTGAGCGCCGTTTGCCCGCCGAAAGCAAGCATGATGCCCTGGGGGCGTTCCTTCTCTATTACCTTTTCAACGAAGAAGGGAGTAACCGGAAGAAAATAAATCTGGTCGGCAACGCCTTCGCTCGTCTGCACAGTAGCGATGTTAGGATTTATAAGTACGGTTTTTATACCCTCTTCGCGCAAAGCCTTCAAAGCCTGCGAGCCCGAATAGTCGAACTCCCCAGCTTCACCAATCTTCAATGCGCCGGAGCCAAGCAGCAATACTTTCTTTATATTATTGTCCTTCATGCTATTATGTTCAATTAAAAAGTTTCAGATATTCGTCAAACAAAAATTCGGTGTCGAGCGGTCCGCTGCAAGCTTCGGGATGGAACTGGGCGCTGAACCACGGGCGGTTTTTATGGCGTATGCCTTCGTTTGAGCCGTCGTTCATGTTTACAAACAATTCTTCCCAGTCGCTCCCCAGCGTTGAAGCGTCAACGGCATAGCCGTGGTTCTGCGTAGTGATGAAGCAACGATTAGTGCCCACCTGCCTTACGGGCTGGTTGTGGCTTCGATGGCCGTATTTCAGTTTGTAGATGCGTGCGCCTGCAGCCTTCGACAGCAACTGGTTTCCCATGCAGATTCCCATGCAGGGGCGCACGTTGTCGGAAGCCAGGAAAGCGCGTATGTGCTCTACAGCCTCCGAGCAGGTATCGGGGTCACCGGGGCCGTTGGCAAGAAACAGTCCGTCGAATTCCAAAGTGTTGAAATCGTAGTTCCAAGGCACGCGAATCAGTTCAACGCCGCGGTCTATAAGGCAGCGGATGATATTGTTCTTCACACCGCAGTCAACGAGCACAACTTTCTTGCGGTTGTCGCCGGCATTGTAGCGTATGACTTCGCGGCACGAAACTTTGCTCACGAAATTCACACCCGCATAGTCGGCTTCGGGAATATTGTCAGGCTCGTCGTCAAAAATGATTTTTCCCATCATCACGCCGTGCTCGCGCAATGTCTTGGTAAGCGCGCGCGTATCGATACCGGTAATGCCCGGGATGTTTTCGCGCTTCAGCCACGAGGCAAGGCTTTCAACAGCGCTCCAGTGGCTGTATTCCTCGCTGTATTCGCTCACGATAAGAGCTGACGCATAGATTTTGTCACTTTCCATGTAGGTAGCAATGCCGTTGGGCTCAACCGTAAACGGCGGAACACCATAGTTGCCTATCAAGGGATAAGTGAGAGCCAACAACTGGCCCGCATATGAAGGGTCGGTCAAACTCTCAGGGTATCCCGACATTGCCGTATTGAAAACGACTTCACCGGCCACGGGGCGTTCTGCACCGAAGGAGTATCCGTGGAACTTAGTCCCGTCGTCTAAAAGAAGTGTTACTTTTCTCATCGTTAGTATGTTTGAAATCGCCATTTTCAGACGATATTATTTTTCTTAAGGTAAATGTTCTCGAAAAAGTCCACAAAAGTCTGGTTCACCCTCTTCACGCCGCCTGGTGTGGGATAATCTCCGCTAAAATACCAGTCGCCGGGAGAATTGGGGCATGCCTTGTGGAGTCCGTCAATAGTTTGGAATACAATTCCGATATCTGCCTTGACATCGCGTGCCTTCAGTATTGCCGACATCTTTTCGGAAATATCGTCGTCGGTAAACGGGGCGTAAATGTCCTTCACGCAATTCTGCATCTCGCAAGCCGGCAACTGCAACTGTTCCTTGCACTTGCGGTATGTTTCGCTCATGACATAGCGTTTTCCCGAATCTTCAAGCAATGCCACCGCCGCCCGGAATGCAATAAAGTCCTGCAGGCAAGGCATGTCGATGCCATAGAAGTCGGGGTATCTGATTTGCGGCGCCGAAGAGCATACAACGATTTTCTTTGGGCCAAGACGGTCGAGAATCCTTATTATGCTTTCGCGCAACGTGGTGCCGCGCACAATACTGTCGTCGATAATTACAAGGTTGTCGACATTCGGGCGCACACTGCCGTAAGTGATGTCGTAGACATGGGCAACAAGGTCATTGCGGCTGTTGCCTTCTGCAATGAAAGTGCGCATCTTGATGTCTTTCCATGCCACTTTCTCCTGCCTCACGCGGCGGTTAAGAATCTTATGGAGTTCCTCGCGGCACGGCACATGCCCCAAAGCCTCTATGGCTTCAGTCTTCTGGCGATTGAGATAGTCGTTGAAACTCTCGATCATGCCGTAAAAAGCAGCCTCGGCCGTATTCGGTATAAACGAAAACACGGTGTGGTCGATGTCACCGTCAACAGCCTTCATAATCTGCGGCAGCAATTCGGCACCCAAAGCCTTGCGCTCCTTGTAGATGTCATTGTCGCTTCCGCGGCTGAAATATATTCTTTCGAACGAGCAGGCAGCAAAATTTTTTGGCTCGAGAATCTGCTCGAAACGCACATTCCCCTTTTTGTCTGTAATTATAGCCTGTCCCGGTTTCAGTTCGTGCACCTCGTCCGTAGTGAGGTTGAAAGCAGTTTGAATCACGGGGCGTTCGGAAGCTACCACAACTTCGTCGTCGCTTTTATACCAGAAAGCAGGACGTATGCCCCAAGGGTCACGCATTGCAATAGTGTCGCCGCTACCAGTAATGGCACATATTACATAACCGCCATCCCACAACGGTGAACATTCACGGAAAACTTTGGCA
>CAVFSQ010000166.1:0-3783 GCA_963625145.1 Bacteroidaceae bacterium
GGCATAATGTCGATGGGTGAACTTATTGTGATATCGATGCTCGCAGGGGGATTGCTGGAAACCATGCGCGAAAACGGAGGCATAAACTATATTATAGGCCGCCTGTCGAGGCATGTGCACGGGAAGCGCGGGGCAGAAATGACGATAGCCGCAATGGTGAGCGTGGCAAACTTGTGCACCGCCAACAACACCGTGGCCATAATCTCTGTGGGGAATCTGGCTAAAGACATGGGCAAGAAGTTCGGAATAAATCCCTGCAAGGCAGCAAGCATCCTCGACACATTCTCGTGCGTAGTGCAGGGACTTATCCCCTACGGGGCACAAATGCTCATGGCAGCAGCGCTCGTGCATCTCAATCCTGCCGACATAGTTCCGTATGCATATTATCCCATGATTGTTGCCGTAACGTCGTTGGTGGGCATACTGCTTCGTTACCCTAAAAAATATTCCTGAATCTCCCCGAAAAAATGAACGTGCACTCCTTTGCGATGGCAGCCGCGCTGCTGCTCACTCTCTCCCCCACACTTGCGGCGCAACCCGAATCAAGGCCGCAGAACGAAAACACACTGTGGTACACATCGCCTATCGAAAGCGCCCCTGCCACAGCAAACAAATGGATGGAGTATTCGCTGCCCATTGGCAACGGGCAGTTGGGCGCAAGCATAACAGGCGGCACTGCCACAGACGAAATACAGTTCAACGAGAAAACGCTGTGGAGCGGAAGCAATGTCACGGGAAACGACTACGGCAGCTACCAAAACTTCGGAAGCGTGGTTGTAAAGGCGCTGAAAGGCGATTTCCCCGTTACCGGCTACCGCAGGGCGCTCAGCCTCGACAGCGCCATGTGCAGCGTTTCGTTTGTCGATGCCAGCACCGGCACGCGGCACGTACGGCAGTACTTCGCAAGCTTCCCCGCAAATTGCATCGTAGCACGCTATCGGGCCACGGGGCGCGAAAAACTGAATATGCAGATATCGCTGAAGCCGGGAAAGCCCGGAATCAATGCCGATGTGAAATACGCTGACGGCGAAGGGAGTTTATCGGGAAAGCTCGACGTTATAAGCTACTGCGCACGAGTGAAAGTCTACGCCCCAGGGGGTGAAACCCGCACACTTCCCGACGGCATTACGGTGAAAGATGCCAAAGAAGTGATGATTGTAACTTCCGGCATCACCGACTTCGATCCTTACAGCCCCCAATACATATCGGGCACCGGCAAACTGAACGAGAAATGCCGGAAGACAGTAAACAGCGCAGCATCGCAGGGATGGAAACGGCTCTTGCAGAAACACCTCGAAGACTATATGCCGCTTTTCAGCCGCATGACGCTCAAGCTGAATGCCGCAGCAAACGACATCCCCACCAACCTGCTCGTGGATACCTGCGAAAGGGGATGCAAAAAATACACGAACACCCTGCAGCAACTCTATTTTGCCTATGGCCGATATCTTGAAATCAGTTCGTCACGAGGCGTGGATTTGCCTTCAAACCTTCAGGGCATCTGGAACAACTCCTCCACCCCGCCATGGAACAGCGACATACATTCCAACATCAACGTGCAGATGAACTATTGGCCCGCCGAGCCCACGAACTTGAGCGAGATGCACCTCCCCTTCCTCAACTACATTATAAATATGTCCACCAACCATAAGGAATGGGCAGCTACAGCGCGCGAAGCCGGAGTGAAACGCGGATGGACCGTCTACACCGAAAACAACATCATGGGAGGCATGGGAAGTTTTGCGCACAACTACGTGATAGCCAACGCATGGTATGCCTCGCATCTTTGGCAGCACTACCGCTACACCCTCGACGCCGCATTTCTGAAACGCGCATTCCCCGCCATGTGGGGCGCGGCAGCCTTTTGGATGGAACGTCTGAAGAAAGCCCCCGACGGCACCTACGAATGCCCCGACGAATATTCGCCCGAACACGGCCCCGGAGAGAATGCCACTGCCCACTCGCAGCAACTGGTGAGGCAACTGCTAGAAGACACGCGCAGCGCAGCCCGGATTCTGAAAAGCAAATGCGGTGTGCCCAGCGATTCCCTGAAGCTGCTCGATTCGTTCATAGGCAACCTCGACACGGGACTGCGCACCGAAAGCTACGACGACGCCTGGGGCACTTCCGAAGTGGCACAGGGCCAGCCACTGCTGCGGGAATGGAAATACAGCCCGTATTCCGTGGGAGCGCCGCGCCACCGCCATTCGTCACATCTCATGTGCCTCTACCCGCTGGGGCAAATCACACCCGAAAGCCCCTACTTCGCCGCAGCGGTAAACTCGATGAAACTGCGCGGAGACCTGTCAACAGGATGGTCGATGGGATGGAAAATATGCCTTTGGGCAAGGGCCATGGACGGCAACCGTGCCTACGGCGTGCTGACAAATGCATTGCGCCACAGCACCTCGTATGGCGTGGACCAGAATGCCGGCGGTGTGTACTACAACCTCTACGATTCGCATGCCCCGTTCCAGATAGACGGCAATTTCGGTGCCTGTGCCGGCATTGCCGAGATGCTGCTTCAAAGCTATACCGACACCCTGCAACTGCTTCCTGCATTGCCGCAGGCATGGCCTTCGGGAGAAGTCAGGGGAATGAAAGCCGTGGGCAATTTCAGCGTTTCGCTTTCATGGAGCGGGGGCAGGATAAGCCGGGCTGAAATCGAATCAATTAAGGGAAAGAAACTCTACATCAAAGCCGACGACATCCGGCACGCCCGTGCATACGTGGGAAACCGCCCTGCCCTGTGCCGCCCTGTAAGTGCCAAAACCATTTCGGTAGAACTGAAGAAAGGGCAACGGCTGACGCTGGAATGGTAGGGCCAGATACTCCCGGTGCCGGGTTATTTGCGCCTGTTTATTGGCGATTGGCTCCAGGGAAAAGCCGCGCTATGTATTTCCCGATAATGTCGAATTCCAAATTCACTACATCGCCTTCCCGAAGGCACCCGAGGTTGGTGTTGTCGTGAGTGTAAGGGATGATGCTTACCTTGAACGACGTATCGCTGATGCCAAAGGCTGTGAGGCTCACACCGTTAACGGTAACCGACCCCTTTTCCACTATTCCAAAGCCTTTGGCAAGGTCATCGGGCAAAGCTTCATACGAAAACGAGAGCAGGGTGCTTCCGTCGGCGTCTGTCACGGCAGTGCATGTAGCGGTGCGGTCTACGTGCCCCTGCACGATATGCCCGTCCAGCCGGCTTCCGAGAGCCATAGCCCGCTCAAGGTTCACCTTGTCGCCCACCTTCAGCCTTCCCAAGTTTGTGCACCTTAAAGTCTCCGCCATAGCGGTAATGGAATATTCCGTTTCGCCAAGCCAGTCAATTGTTAGACATACGCCATTGTGGGCAATGCTCTGATCAATGCTCAGGTCCCATCCTTCAGGGCGTTTGAACGTAAATACCATATTGCTCTGACTACGGCGAACGGCTATCACCTCTGTAGTATTTTCTATAATTCCCGAAAACATTGAAGTAATTTCTTAAATCCAACTGCAAATATATAAAATATATTTCACATCTCCAAATTTTTTGACGATTATTTTTCGAGAAATTTCCGCAATGCGCACAGCGCAACCGCGCCATGCGGAAGGAGCCGCCCGATACCCGACGGAAGATTTCCGCTCACGCACCGCGCAGTTTCTCTCCCATGCCAGAGCAAAGGTAAAAGGTAAATGGTAAATGTTATCGACAAATGATTTTCGCTATGCACCATGCAGCCCTCCCCCACGCCCCGAGCAAAAGGTAAAAGTAAATGGTAAATGTTACCTGCACATCAATAT
>CAVFSQ010000167.1:0-3770 GCA_963625145.1 Bacteroidaceae bacterium
CGAGATTCAGTTTCGGTGCGCTAATCAGCTTAGTGTTACCCGTGCCGTTTATGGTATTCTTTCTGCGCATAACCTGTAACAAACAAGAACAACAAAGACAAAAGACAAATCCTTTTCATAATTTCAACCTATTACGATATGCAAAATTACTAATTTTCACGACACGGCGGTCACTTCTCGTGAAGCGTAACGGAAACGTAACTTTCAGAGCAATGCTCAGATGTCCGCTATATCTTTAAGGGATACCCATCCCTTTTGCCCGTCGGAAAGCGAAATTTGCTGCCATTGTTTCAGCGTAGTGCCTGCAATCAAATGAATTTTTGCCCCAGGCTGAACCAACTGCAGCGTCTTGGAATTTTCACTTGGCGATTGCTTCACATCGCATTGCTGTAGCACTATAGCCTCACAGGCATTTGCTTTCGGCTGGGCGAAAGCGCACATCAACGACAACACCGACAAAGCCAGCGTGAATATCGAGCCGAAGAAGGCTACCTTTCTGAGCCACATCATCCTGCCGAAGAAATACACCAGCAATGCAACGAGTGTTACGGCAAAAAACACAATGCATAATACCGACCATGCCCCGCTGCTTTGCAATTGCACAAAATTGCGGGCCCAGGTTGTCATAAACGGAGTTGATGCGTTGACTTCCGGTTGTTTGATTTTTGCCAGGGTGATTTTCAGATTGAATTTGGCATCGCCGTCTGTCGGGTCGATACGCAAAGCCCTCTCGTAGTAAAGGCGGGCTTTCGGATAGTCGTTGAGACGGTAATGGCAATTGCCGAGGTTATAGTAAACATCTGCGCTCTGCAGCTTGTCGGCAACAGATTCGAATTCTGCCGCCGCTGCACGGTATTCGTTTTTCGAATACAGTTCGCATCCTTTTTTGTAGGCTTCGCCGGCATTGAAAGCCGAAGCGCTGACGGCGCTGCACACCGAAGACAGCGTCAATGCAATTATATATAGAATATGTTTCGCCATTGTTCTTAACTAAGTGAATTTTCAATTTCAACGATAGTTTTTGCCGAGCGCCCAAAGAGATTTTCCATATTTTCCTGCGGATTGCCCGGAGCATATCGGGCAAACTCGCACTCTTTCGTGACATCGGCAAATTCATCGGCAAGGCTTTGCGACACGCCGTGGTTCACGAGTTCCTGCTTTATGCTTTCGGTATTGAATTCCGACATCGGCACCGACAATCGGTGCGAAGCATACGAAAGCTGAGCATTGGCAAGTTCGTCGTAGAAGGCAGTAGAATTGCCTTCCTTCATAAGTTTTTCGGCCTTGCGCAGATGTTTTGTCGCAGTGCGTTTTGCATTGCGCTGCAATCGCAGCACAGTGTTTCCCTTTATCTTTGCCGAGCGTTTCAGCGTTACGAAGCCAACGGCAAACAGCAGAAGCATCAGCACGAAGCACAAATAATACGCGGCATTTTCGGGGTTAAAGAAACGCGCAGGCGTAGAGAACGCGCCACGGTGTATGTCGTTTATGTCCTTGCGTAAAAGCTCTGTATCTTCGTTTGACAGGTTTACCCCCTGCTCTACCCTGAAGTCGATTGGCTCTGTGGCTACAGTCTTGTAGTCTTTCGACGAAGGGTTGAAATACACCAGCTTTATCGGCGGCAATTTATAGTTTCCTTTCTGGTGGGGCACCACAACGTAGTCGTAATACACCGTTCCTGTCATACCGTTGGCGGTAAGCGATGTCTTGTCGGTGAGTTTTGCTGGGAACACGTCAAAGTCAGCACCGAGATTCAGTTTCGGTGCGCTAATCAGCTTAGTGTTACCCGTGCCGTTTATGGTTAGCCGTATGGCAAGGTTCTCGTTTGTTTTTGGCTGTTGGGTGAGTATCGATGCGCTTATCTTGAAATCTCCTACGGCTCCCGAGAAGTCTGAGGGCTTGGGAGCAGGGAGTTTCGCCACTTCAATGGCTACCGACGGGGCTATAATGCTTTTCTTTACTTCGGCAAACGCAGTATTTCCGTTGAAGAAAGCATCAAACGGATCTATATTTGGGGTTGCCACCGACACAATGCCGTCGAACTTTATCGTAGGAATGCTGAGCTTTCCGGTCTGCTGCGGGAACATCACGTATTGGCACCATTTAGTGCTTTGGTAATACTCTCCGTTATACTCTTCGGGGCTGAACGACTTGTTTTTTGGTAGCGGCACTTCCTGAATAAGGAATCCCTTGAGGTCGGGCATCTTGCCTGCAAGCTGCGTAAGGTTTACCCGGGTATATATCTTGTAGGTAAGCACCACCGGTTCCTGTTCAAAAACTTTTGTCTTGTTTGCCGATACGGTAATGAACAGGTCTTTTGCCGTGATTTTCCCGTTGGAAGGAGTGTGGGGTGCTACTGCGTTCTGCGACGAGCTGCCTGCATGGGAGTTTTGCGTGGAGCGTGCAGCCCCGGTGGCCTTTATCGTTACCGAATTTGTTTTATAGCTCTTGCCTGCTATCTGCACCACGGCGGGAGGGATATTCATCGTGCCGGGCTTTTCGATGGTGCACGTGTAAGTAAAAGTCACGGAACTCGTGGAAGAGCTCTTTCCGTTTATAATCTGATAGCTCGACATTTCGCTGCGGCTTGGTCCGTAGAGCACGTTGATTGTGACTGGGAACTTGGGGCCGGTAAAGTTTTCAACGTCGCGTGTTGACACGTAATATTCTATGCGGAAATCTTCGCCGGTTTCCACGGTGCGCGGGGCATTGACTTTCAGATGTATCGTAGCCCACGATGGCATGGCTGCAAGCAATGCCAGCAATATGCTAAATGTAAGTTTGACGTTCAAATGCTTTGTAGACATGAATTACCAGTTTTTGTCAAGGCTTCTTGGGCTTGCGTACTGCTGCCCTTTGCGCAGTTTTTCCTGCGTTTTCTGTTCTTCTTGCTTTGCAGCGTCGAGCAGTCGGTCGGCATTGTCTTTCGACATCTGGTTTTTGTTCTGCTGCGGCTGCTTGTCCTGCTGCTGTTTATCTTGTTGCGGCTTCTGCTGCTGTTTTTTGTCGTCCTTTTCGTCTTTGTTCTTATCCTGCTGATTGTCTTTATTTTGCTGTTGCTGCTGCTTCAGATGCCGGCAAAGCGCAAGGTTGTAACGGCTCTCGTCGTCACGGGGATTGTTGCGCAAGGCATTGGCATAGCTTGTAATGGCTTCGTCGTATTGTTTCTGGCTCTGCAGAATCACTCCCAAGTTGTGGTAGGCCTTGGCCTGATAAAGCGGATTTTTTGTGTTTTTTATAGCCGCCTCGTATTGCTGTGCAGCGTCTTTGGGATTGCGTTGCCTCAGCAGCGAATTGCCGAGGTTGAAATTGGCTACGGGGTCTTTGGCGTTCTTCTTCAATGCCTTGCGGTAGGTAGTTTCGGCATCGTTAAACATGCTGTCGAGATACTGCGTATTACCCTTTCGCACCAGGCGCCGGTTGTCGCCCTGCGAAAACGCAGGCACTGCAACGCAGAAAGCCATAATTGCCAATGCCAGTCTTACGGCAAATTTGCAGGCCTGCCGACTGGCTGCAAGAGGGAAGATATATGTTTTCGCTGTCATGATTTCTTCTTAAACAGGTTGAGTTTGTGGAGTATCCGGTTTTTGCGCTCCATGATTATGGCATCGGCAACCAATGCCAAGAGTGCCAGCAGCGCCACCCACTGGAACTGCTCGTCGTAGGAAGAATAAACTGCCGATGAGAGTTCGCTCTTTTTTATTTTGTCGAGCGCTGCAAAGAGAGTCTCCCGGGCTGCCGGGGCACTGCTGAGGTAGATGAACGAGCCT
>CAVFSQ010000168.1:0-3749 GCA_963625145.1 Bacteroidaceae bacterium
GCTGTAGTGTCTACCTTTACCTGACTGTCGAGCTTCCTGTCCATGAAACTGAAAGCGATGAACGAAACCATGCCGCCTACCAGCAACACGGCGCCAATCAGCAGCGGAGTATCAAGCTGGAACTTGCGGGCTACGGGGATGGCTACGGCATAAGCCACTTGCGAGCCTATACGCGCCAAGGCCACCTGAACCCCCATGGCGAGCGCCAGTTCCTTGTCCTTAAACCATTTTGCTATTATCTTGCTAACGGTGATGCCCGCAACTTCCGCTCCGACGCCAAACACCGAATAGCCCGCCGAAGCCATGAAAACGTCGAACTTATAACCGAAAATAGTTTCCGACGTGCCTCCGTAGGTTGTTATAGCAAGGTATTCGGCTAACGTACCTCCTACCATAAGCACCGTAGCGAGTATTCCGGTAAAACGTATTCCGAACTTGTCAAGAATCAGTCCGCCCCAAATAAGCATGAGCAGAAACACGTTCAGGAAGCTGTATGCCCCTGTGAACATGCCAAATTCTCCACTCGTCCAATGCAGATTCCCCTCCAGCATTTCCTTGAGAGGGGCCATCACATCATTCACATAATATGCTGCCATCATAGTGAAGGCAACTACAAACAGGGCAGTCCAACGTGCTGCAGCCGAATCGTTAAGTCTCCTTGTCATAAGGTTTTCTTTAAGTTCATTTCTTTAGCCATTTGTCAAGCCAACGGAAGAAAGTGCGTTGCCACATTATTCCATTTTGAGGTTTCAGCACCCAGTGGTTCTCGTCGGGGAACAAAAGCAGCTGGGCAGGGATTCCCCTCAGTCGCGCTGCATTGAATGCAGATTCCGCTTGGGTGTATTCTATACGGAAATCGCGCTGTCCGTGAATACAGAGAATGGGAGTATCCCACTTGTCAACCGAAAGATGCGGGGATTCGGAGAACACATTTTGAAGTTTTCCGCCAGGCTTTACCCAGGGAGCAGTTCCCATGTCCCAGTTTGCAAACCACATTTCCTCGGTTTCCACATACTGCTGTTGCGTATTGAATATCCCGTCGTGCGCGATAAAGCATTTGAAGCGGCCTTCGTGGTGCCCCGCAAGCCAGTAAACGCTGTATCCGCCGAAGCTTGCCCCGACACATCCCAGGCGCTCACTGTCTACATAACTTTCCTTTGAGATGTCGTCGATTGCAGCCAAGTAATCCTGCATGCAAAGCCCCGTGTAATCTCCCGATATCTCCTCAAGCCATTCCGTGCCAAAGCCGGGAAGCCCGCGACGGTTGGGAGCAATTATTATATATCCGTTAGCAGCCATTATCTGGAAGTTCCATCGATAACTCCAGAACTGACTCACAGGCGACTGGGGCCCGCCTTCGCAAAAAAGCAATGTGGGGTATTTCTTCGACGCATCGAAATGAGGCGGGAATACCACCCAGCAAAGCTCTTTCTTGCCGTCAACCGTATTCACCCAACGTTCTTCCACCTTTCCGAAGGCAGTGTTGTCGTAAGTGGCTTTATTGACTTCTGTGAGCTGCACACACTTGCCGTTCTTTCCGTCGACAGTATATATTTCATCGGCTTGGCTGATGCTGTGGCGCTTCACTATCAGCTGTCCTTTGGCAGCGCAATAACCGGCAATACTATAATCGCAGACATCATCAGTGAGCTGCTTCACAGTGCCCTTCAGATTGGTGGTATAGATATTGGTGCGCCCATGCCAAACTCCGGCAAAGAAAAGCTCCTTCGAATTGTCTTTCCACAGAAAGTTGTCAACGCCGCTGTCGAAACTCTCAGTAACGTAAGTCTTCTCGCGGCTGGCAAAATTATATACGCAAAGGCGCGTACGGTCACTTTCATATCCGTCGTGCTTCATGCTGGTCCATGCGATATACTTACCGTCGGGCGAGAATTTTGGGTTGTCGTCATACCCGAGATTACAATCCTCGCCATCGTAAACCCGCTGTTCCTTAAGAGAACGGGTATAGTCTATTTTGCGTGGCTGCTTGATGTCTCGCGTAACAGGCTTGCAAAGATTGAGCGTTGCCCCACTCTCTAAGTCATATAGGAAAATATCGCTGTCGGTGCTGACTGCATAATCCCTTCCGGTTTTCTGCCTCAGCACATAAGTCAGTTTCTTTGAATCCGGGCTCCATGCGAATTCTTCCATTCCCCCAAAAGGCATCATCGGGCATTCGTAAGGCTGCCCTTCGAGCATATCAACAGCATTAGCAACACGCCCATTGCTGATTTCTGCCAGGAAAGGATGAGGAATAGATTTAACATAAGTATCCCAATGCTTGTACATCAACTCGTTAATGAGCATACCGGAAGCTTTGGGCAGATCGTCGTCGTTTTTGGCTATAGAGTTTTCGGTAGGAATCTCATGCACCAGCACTACGTGCTTTTCATCGGGCGAGAAGAGGAATCCAAGAATATCCTCCTTTTCGTCGGAGATACACTGCTTGGAAGAGCCGTCGGCATTTACTACCCACAGTTGATTTACGCCATCACGGTTTGCGAGATAAGCGATTTTCTTGCCGCCCTCTATAAAGGCAGGATCGCTTTCGCTGGCATTGCTGTCGCTATTCAGCCTTCTAACCGTTCCGTCTTTGATGTCTTTGACATAAATAGCTGTGTGCCCTTTGTTTTCCTTGATGTCATAAGTGGTCTGAGTATATGCCACAAGATTTCCATCGGGCGAAGCAACCACACTTCCTATTCTAGCCATTGACCAAAGCTTTTCGGGAGTCAGAAGGTCATCGGCAGCATTAACGCTGGGTACGCTTGCAACTGTCACGGCTAATAGTATTGATGTAAAGAAATTGAAGAGTTTCATCATTTATGGTTTTTATGCTTCTGCCGTTCCTGTTGGAGTCGCATCATTTCTTCCTGCTGTTTTTGCAAAGCTTCAAGACGCGCTGCCAATCCGCTCATTTTCTTGGGATTCGACTTATTAGCCTCATAATTCTTCTCAAGTCGCTCAAGCAGTTTCTTGTCGTCGATAGAGCGGCGTATATACCACATCGACAATGCACTGAAGAGCATAGAGATAAAGTAGTAGTAGTTAAGTCCGGCAGAGTAATCGTTAAACACGAAGAAGAAGAACACGGGCATGAGATACATCATCCACCTCATCATCTTCATTTGGCTTTCCTGCTGGGCGTTCATCATGTCTTTCTGCATACGCATGCTCATTATGGTATATATCACGTTGGTTGCGCAGAACAATATACAGAATGCGCTGATATGGTCGCCAATAAGCCATATAGGATGCGAGAACTGCACTATGGGGTCGTAGGTGGAAAGGTCGTCTACCCACAGGAAACTCTGCTGCCTAAGTTCTATTGCGTTAGGGATAAAGTTGAACATGGCAATCCAGATAGGCATCTGGATAAGCATTGGCAAACAGCCTCCCATAGGACTTGCGCCATACTGGCTGTAGGTCTGCATTATTTCCTGCTGCTTCTTCATATTGTCGGCAGGATCGGGATATTTTTCGTTGATTGCGTCTATTTTTGGCTTGAGCACACGCATCTTTGCACTGCTCAGCACACTTTTGCGGGTAGGCACATAAACTATTATGCGCAGCAGGATGGTTATAAGCAGCAATACAATTCCCATCGAAAGGCCGAGCCCGGTGAGCCAGTCAAACACATAAATCGTGAAATAACGGTTGATGTAGCGGAACAAAGGCCAGCCGAGATAAACAAGTTGCTCAAGTTTAAGGTCCTTGTCGGGATTTACGATATCGTCAATCTTCTGCAG
>CAVFSQ010000169.1:0-3747 GCA_963625145.1 Bacteroidaceae bacterium
CAGTAGGCAGTAGGTGAGGCAGTAGGTGCCGTATTGCGGGTGTGGCTTGGGTGTTTCGAAGCAGTCGGCTATGATGATGCCGTCGTCCTGGCACAGCCCGGCGAAGAGGTAGAGGCAGCGCTTTGTGATTTTGTTGTTTTGGAACGAATAGCGGTTGGCCAGGCTTTCGAGGTACATGTCGCCGGCCCAGAGGCGCTGGTCGCGTTTCGGGCCGTCTTCGTAGACTGTCTGCATGCATTCGCGCAGCGTGGCTATGCCCACGTCGTTGATTTTCTTCACGTCTTCGGGGCATCCGGGCTCCAGCTTGTCGTGGCTTGGGCCTGCCGATGTCTGCGCGGTGAAGTACATGTCGTCGATGGAGAAGTCGAAGCCTGCCGATGCGCCGAGCAGCTCGATCTTGATGTATCTGAACGACATGCGCCTGGGCAGCGTGACGTATTCGTCGAGCTGCATGAGGGTTATTGTCTCGTCCTGCATCCATCCTCTTCCGAGCCCGCCCTTCCAGGGGTCGAAGGGGGTGTTGAGCTCGGCTGGCATTTCGCCGAACGTGAGGCGCAGTCGCACTGGGGCGTCGAGGCAACGGTTGAGCGTGCGGGTGTGGAAGGTGAAGTATCCGGTGTAGTGGCCGCCGAAGTCGAGCGTTATCTCGCGTATGCTCTTGAAGTTGTTGTTGTAAAGCGAGTCGGGCTTGGCCACGCGTTCGTATCTCCAATGCTGGAAGGCTTTGGCGTCTTCCACGGGTTTCACTATTGCTTCGGGCTTGACGATTGTCTTCCGCAGTTCGGGCTTTTCGGCTTCGGCTATTTCCAGCCATCGTGTCTTGTCGCTCTGCTGTATTTTGTCGGCTGTGGCGGTGTGCGCCGCGAGGGCCAGCAGCGCCGTTATCAGATAGGCGGTTTTCTTCATGTTGCTTGATTTGGGTTTTCGGTTACAAATATAATGATTTTTCGGAAGCCCCATCGCACATGCGCGGTGTGTCTCTGTCTACACAGGGAGTATTGTTTCGGCTGCGTTGTTTGGAGGGGGGGCGGCTTCGCGGGATTTTTTGTAATTTTGCACTTGGTTTTCAGAGGAGACACTAAATAGTTTTAATGAAAGACAGGATAATTTCTTTTTGCTGGCAGCATTTGCTGCTGCTTGTGTCGTTGTGGATAATGACTCTTGGCGTGGCGGTATGCGTGCGTTCCATGCTCGGTTCGAGCGTCATCAGCGTGCTTCCCTACGTGTTTGAATGCGCCGGCAAGGCGCGCCTTGTGCCCGGGCTTACGATAGGGCAGTACACCTACATCATGAACGCCCTGCTGGTTGCGGGGCAGATACTCGTGCTGCGGCGCCGCTTCGAGCCCGTGCAGCTTTTCCAGTTGCTGGTGGGCTTCGTGTTCGGCACGCTCATCGACATCAACATGCTTCTCACTTCGTGGCTTGCCCCTGCGGCGCTGTGGCAGAAGACCGTGGCGCAGATAGCGGGCTGCACCGTGCTGGGCGCCGGCATTGCCCTTGAGGTGCGATGCGGCAGTGTCACCATGCCGGGCGAGGGCTTCCCCGTGTCGATAAGCCGCGTCACGGGCGTGGAATTCCCCAAGGTGAAGATATGCGTCGACGTGAGCCTTGTGGTGCTCGGCGTGGGGGCGTGCTATGCCTTCTTCGGCTGCTGGCTGTGGCACATTGTGGGCGTGGGCACGCTGTTTGCCATGTTCTACGTGGGCAGCGTGGTGAAAGTCGTGGGGCGCCACCTGAAGTGGTTCGAGCGCCTTCTGGCCTACCGCCCGGGCTTCCGCCGCTACATCTACGGTCTCGCCCGCTTCATCTACAAGGGCTGAGCCGGGCTGGGGCTGCAGTTTTGCATTAGCTGCACGTTGTGTTTTTTGCGGCTGTGCGGCGGCTTTCGTTTTTTATCACTACTTTTACACCCTGAAAACTGCGAAAAATTACACGCTCATGAAAAAGCTCCTTTTCCCCGTCTTTGCCGTTGCGGTGCTTTCGCTTTCCACCGCGGGATGCGGCATGTCGCCCTCGCATCAGGGCGAAGACTCGCTGGCTGCCGACAGCGCCGACACTGCCGTTGCCGATACCGCCGCAGCTGCTGCCAATGTGCCGCTGCCCACCGACAGCGTCAGCCGCCACATGGCGAAAGACTCCACCATTGAATTCAATCTCATCGTGGACTACCCAAGCGGCAGCGACAAACTGGCCCAGGGCGTAAGGAAATTCATTGCCGACAGGCTCGACGCAACTTACATGCCGCGCATGCAGGTTGACGACGACAATGCGAACCGGAGCGAATACCCGGCCTACAGCGGCTCGCTGGACAGTGCGCGCAAACTGGTGGACTTCTATACCGCCGGCACCATGCGATATCTGCAGAAATTCCGCGACGAGTCGAAGGATGACTTCGGCGAATACGAAATGCCGCCCCTGGAACAGACGATAAAGGTGCGCAAGGTTGCCGACGAGCCGCACTACGTCACCTACTGCGTCACCGACTACAGCTTCCTCGGCGGGGCCCATGGTTCGTTCAGCAGCTGGACCGTCAACATCGACAAGACCACGGGCAGCCCCGTGACGTATACGGTTGACTCCACACGCATCAAGGCCTTGCAGCCGCTGCTGCGCAAGGGTGTGCTGCGCTACGTCAGGGAATGCGGCGAAACCGGAGCCACGCTCAAGACGCTAAACAACTACCTGCTGCTGCCCGACGACGGGCTCATACCGCTGCCTGCCAACGTGCCCTATTTCGAGAAAGACAGCCTCTGCTTCGTCTACCAGCAATACGAGATTGCCTGCTACGCCATGGGCCTCGTGTCGTTCAACATCTCCGTTGCCGACATGCTGCCCTACCTCACCCCCGCAGCCAAGGCGCTGATAGGCAAGTAACGCCCCGCAGGCAGCGCGCAGAAATCTTCTTCTTTTTACAGAACCGGCATATTGGAATAGAGACACATTGGGATAACGTCAGCGTGGACGGTAATCCCTCGGATTTATATTCTACACCTGCGCGGCATTTGTGGTATCAGTAAGATTCGTAAGGAATCGTGTTACTTGTTTCGGCGCGCCTCTCTTGGCTGCCTACTTCGCCTTGGCTTTGTCTCTGCTTGGCTGGTATGTCAGCCGTGTGTCTCCATCGGCTATGAGGTCTCCGAAGGAGGCCAACAAACATAACCGCGGCGCGACCATAGGGAGCCCGCGGACAGGCCGACTGTAGTAACTCTCGTCCCCAAGGGGGGCGAACATGCACGGCTTAGGTATATGTTGCGCGCGGCATTCGTGGTATTAGTGGAATTCGTAAGGATTCGTGTCTTTTTTTCATCCGCCATATTCTGCCGCTGCAAAACTTTTCCGGGCCAGTTTGCGTTTCGCAACACAATTTTCACTACATTTGCTCCGCTAAAGACAGCCGCCCTGCGTAGCAGCCACTAAAACACAGTTTTGACATGCAGAACCCCCTCACCCGCACAGCGCGGGTAAGCCGCGCCACCGGCGAACACACCGCTGCAACAGTCATAGAAGCCCTGGCCGTAGCCGGAAGTTAGTCTGCCCTTCGCGCCAGCCGCTGCGCCCAGCGCAACTACACACTCCGGAAACCCGTCGCTTCCCGGAGAAAGGCTGTCGCCCCGCACGCGGCAACCGCTCCCACGGAAGAAACCCAATTTAACACCCTAATCTGCTGCATCTGCCCGAAAATGCGAAATGACACGTAATGCGTTTTTTACGTTTTACAAATTGACGCTGTAAATCAGACGCTTACGC
>CAVFSQ010000170.1:0-3734 GCA_963625145.1 Bacteroidaceae bacterium
CGTTTGCGCTGCTTGCACCTGCCAACAGCAGAATTGCTGAGAGTAAAATATTTTTTTTCATAATTGGTTTAATTGTCAAAATGATAAAAATTACCTACAAAAATAGGCAATTGCGGGCATTAAAAGAAATGTAATACGTTAAAAGTACCGGATTGTTGTGCTCTAATGCCCGAAACAGCACATTTTTACGAAAAATGTTCGTTGCTGCATGGTTAATGCAGGCATTCGAATATATGGTCAACGTATTTCTCTACGTCCATTGTTTCCACAATGTAAAAATGATCGTATTGCGGATGCAGCACCACGAGGAACGTGCGTTCGATGTTAAGTCCGTAGTTCATCTTGAGAATACGTTTGTACACAGCCTGCTGTAACGAGTAGTGAGTGAACGCGCAGTCGGGCAGTTGGCTGTAAGTGCCGAATCCGTAGCGGTTCCAGCTCTTGAAGTCGGGCTTGCCGTTTATGCCACGGCTGGCTTTGGCATCAACGACTTTTGTGGAGCGCTTCCAGTCGAACATCATCAGTCTTCCGTTTTTCTCAGCCACAAGGTCGGGCGAACCAGCAATGTGGGCTTTGGTGTCAAAAATAGGCCATTCGGTGCGGAACGGTTTGATGTTGGCCCGCGTTATGAAGTCGTTGAAAAATCCCAATTCCTTGCCTACATCGATATATTTGTCGCATTTTAAGGTCGGGGAATTGAAGAGCAGGTGGAAAGTGCTGTTGCTCTTTTGCCCCAGAAAGTATTTCTCAATCTGCGCATGCATGTGGGTGCCTGTCTCGGCGGCTTCGCGCGAGGCCAAAGCCCATTTGTCGATGAACACATTGGGCGAACATTGTTCCTGGTGGGCTTTTCTTTCGGCAGTGCCCTGAATGTCGAAAGCGGGAAACAATTCGGAAATGACCGTTGTTACCGATTTTAGTTTGTCGCGTCCCTTGTAAAGGTAAGTGTGTGTATCGGGAATAAAGGCTATGTCGGCATCGCGCTCAAAGCGGTGCGCGGCATTATAGCCTATTATGTTGTCGGGGGCGTATTTCGAAGTATCGCCGTTGACAGTGATTCTGATTATCTCGTTTTCTTCGGCCGTAAGCGGAGTTTCGTCAGCGTAGGCCCGGGCATCATAAGCAGAAAAATCTTCATTGGTGAGATATCCTTGGCGCAGGCGGGTGCGCACGGCATTTTCGGCGCTTACCCGCGACAGCCGTCTGAACGGTGCCGGTTTTGTGTGGGCCGAAGTGTCGTGCCCGACGGGCGGAATTACTTTGAGCCGGTTGATTATTGCAACTATATAATTACAACAGGTTGCCAGTTCCTCTACTATTTGTTTTTCTGCAAAACGCATCACAATCCATCCGTTCGAGCGGAACAGGTGGTCGCGGTGGGAATCGCTGCTGTCCTCAATGTAATGGCGCGGCACCGAGTCGCAAATAGTGTAAGGCTCGTCGATTTCTATATCTATGGAAATTTCCCCTGTGCCGTTGCTTCTCACTGCCAACGATGTCTGGTAGGTGTGTCCTCCGTCGGCAAACTTCAGGCAAGCGTCTTCTACGACTTCGAAAAGCGTTCCGGCCAGCGCTTCCTTCAATGCTTGGGCCATGCGCGTAGCAACGGGCGAAGTTTCGCGCCCTGAGTGCCGAAAAGGGTAAACGGGAGTCCCTTTCTCGGGGAAAAGGCAATAGGGATATACTGCGTCAGATTGGAATTCCGTGCAGGAATATGTGGTTACTGTCATTTGTCTTGTGATGGCTTGTTTTTGGGCACATACCAATTGCGGCATGGCAAAGTGTATATGCCATGCCGCAGTATGCCTGGCTGACCGTAAATTATCGCATTATGGTGGCTTCGCGGTCGGGACCTACAGAAATAATCTTGATGGGTCGTTGCAGTTCGTTCTCAAGAAAAGCAATGTAATCCTTGAAAGCCTGCGGGAATTCCGATTCCGACCTTATTTCGGTAAGCGGAGTTTTCCATCCGTTAAGTTCTGTATAAATGGGTTTGCAACCTTCGGTGTCGAAGGGCATTGTGTCGGTTGTGGTTCCGTCGGGAAGTTCGTAGGCGGTGCATGCCTTTATGGTGTCGAAGCCGTCGAGTACATCGCTCTTCATCATTACCAGTTGCGAAACGCCGTTTATCATCACTGCATATTTCAATGCCACAAGGTCAATCCATCCGCAACGCCGGTTGCGGCCGGTTACTGCACCGAACTCATTGCCTATGCGGCGTATTTCCTCTCCTGTTTCGTCGAACAGTTCAACGGGGAACGGTCCCGAGCCTACGCGTGTGGAGTAGGCCTTGAAGATGCCGAACACTTCACCCACGCTTGTCGGGGCTACACCGAGTCCGGTGCATACTCCACCGCAGGTTGTTGACGAACTGCTTACAAACGGATAGGTGCCGTGGTCGATATCGAGCATGGTGCCCTGTGCGCCTTCGGCGAGAACGTTTTTGCCGGCTTCAAGCAGCGAGTTGATTTCAATTTCGGTGTCGGTGAGGTTGAATTTGCGCATGTATTCCACGCCCTCGAGCCACTTCTTCTCGTCATCGGCAATGTCGTAGTCGAAATGCATGTCGCTGAGAATACGCTCGTGGCGGGCTTTGAGTGCATTGTATTTGTTTTCGAAATCGCCGAGTATGTCGCCCACGCGCAGTCCGGTGCGTGCAGCCTTGTCGCTGTAGGTGGGGCCGATGCCTTTGCCCGTGGTGCCTACTTTGGCTTTGCCTTTGGCGGCTTCGTAGGCGCGGTCGAGAACCCGGTGGGTGGGGAGTATCAAGTGTGCCCGCTTGCTAATGTGCAGACGGTCGGTGAGCCGGTAGCCAGCCGCTTCCAGTTCGCGGGCTTCCTGCATGAACAGGTCGGGGGCAATGACGCATCCGTTGCCTATTATGTTGATTTTGTCTTCACAGAAAATTCCCGAAGGTATGGAGCGGAGCACGAATTTTTTGCCGTCGAAGATTATTGTATGCCCGGCGTTTGGACCGCCGGCGAAGCGCGCCACAACGTCATAGTGTGGCGTGAAGAAATCAACGACTTTTCCTTTGCCCTCGTCGCCGAAGACTATTCCCAAAAGGGTATCAACTTTGCCTTTTTTCATTTTTATCTTGTGGTTTTATTTTCCGAAGTTTGTTTTTTTCCTTTCTTGCACACGAGGCGCATATTCCGTAAATATAGGTTTTGTAGTAGTTTACGTGCAGGCGAGGGGTCTTTATCGTAGAAATCATGCGGTCGAGCGAACGGTCGTGTATTTCGGTTATTCTTCCGCAGCTCGAACATATCATGTATTTGAACGCAGTGCGCCCGAGCGCGTATTCGAATTTCACGTTTTTGGGCGATAGGAAATGCTCTATCATGATGCCGCAAGTTGTGAGCAGCTCCAGGGTGGAGTATACTGTTGACAGACTCAGGTGGAAATTCATCGTCGTAGTGATGTAGTCGTGTATATCGGCGGCGGTGAACATTCCGTCAGCCCGGCACGCCGCTTCAAGCACCATATATCTTTCCTGGCTTTTTTTGAGCCTCTTTTCTGTAAGATATTTGGTGAGATGTTTTGCGGCTATGCTATAGGCTTCCTCCGGTTCCATCTTCAGTTGTTTTGCTCCGCGAATTTAGAGAAAATTTTTTCAACTTCACGTTCTTGCCAGTAGTTTTGTGACGCAAAGCGCTGCAAGGCATTGAACGAAGCCCGTGCCACAAGTTTGTTTTTGCTGTAGAGGGCCGTTTCGCATTGGTCTAGCAGTT
>CAVFSQ010000171.1:0-3718 GCA_963625145.1 Bacteroidaceae bacterium
TGGTAAAGCAGCTTACTCCACAGATATACTGGCAAATACGCCGCCTGGTATTCTCGCACGACGACGCAAACGATGTCATGCAAAATACATTCCTAAAAGCCTGGACCAACCTGAATGCTTTCCGCGGCGACTCCAAAATTTCTACATGGGTATTCCGTATTGCCATCAACGAAGCGCTTAACTTTCTGCAACGCAAGCGCGACACAATCCCGCTCGACGCCCCGGAAGCCGCCTCCATATCACAAATTGCAGCCGACGAATATTTCGACGGAGGCGAAGCGCAGGCACGTTTCCAACAAGCAATAGCCACGTTGCCCGACAAGCAACGGCTGGTATTCAACCTAAAATATTTTGACAATATGAAATACGAAGACATGAGCCAGTTGCTAGGAACGTCGGTGGGAGCGCTTAAAGCTTCATACCATTTGGCCGTAGAGAAACTCACTAAAAAATTAAACGAAACGGAATAAACTTTCGCACAATATTATTGTCTAACAAATACTAGCAAACAGCCATCATGAACAAGGAAGACAAAATAAAGGAAATGTTCGGACAGGAAAATCCTTTTCGGGTTCCCGACAGATACTTTGACAACTTTGCCGACAACATGTTGGGAATGCTGCCTGACCACCCGCAAGCCCAGCCTGCGGCTAAACAGCCTGTACGCCTGCGTACGTTATTTGCAAAAACAAAACCCTATATCTATCTAGCCGCATGTTTGGGCGGGCTGTATTTCGGAATAAACGTATTGAAGCATCAACACGAAATCTCGGATATGGCCAAAAACGACAATAAAGTAGCCACAACCTATGTCAGCGAAGAAGAATACATCAACAAAGTATGCGAGTACGCCGGCATAGAAAAAGAGCAAATCTATTCCTATGCCACAGGGCAGGACTATGAATATTGACAACTAACAACCAACAGATATGAAACACTTTGCAATCATAGTTGTAATGGCAATGCTTGTATCGGTTGCAGGATATGCCCAAGAGCAGAAAGATCGCTGCAAATTCTCGCCGCAGGAATTCATGCACAAGCGCGACGAATTCATAGCCAACAAAGCTGGGCTCACTGCCAAGGAAGCAACTTCGCTGTTTCCGATATACCACGAAATCGAGCGCAAGAAATTCGACATTGACCGCAAGATAGGCAAACTGATGCACGATGGTAACCGGCCGAACATCAACGAAAAAGAAGCGCAGAAAATCCTTGCGAAAATCGACAGGCTGCAATTGGAAAAAGCACGGCTCGACAATACATTCCACCAAAAAGGCCGCAAGGTTGCCGCATCGTCTAAAATACTGCGTGTAATGCATGCCGACTGGGAATTCAGCCGCCACGTACTCAAAGAAATGTCGAAGCCGAAGCCGGTAAACCCGCGCCCGCCACAAAAGCAATGACAAACACTATATCGCCACAACTGAAAATCCCGAGGAAAATGCCATCGGGATTTTTCTTTTATTGGGGCCAATATTGGCAACGAAACACACAAACCACAAAAAAAGGTACATTTTTCCCGAAATCGTTTGGAGCATATTGCAAAATATCCTACATTCGCACCGCTAAGGAGAAGCGCGAGCAAAATCCTTTTGCAAAAACAACGGTATAAACTTCATTAAAAGCATTTGAATACCATGGAAGAAGAATCAAATCAATTAAGCGGGAATTTCTGCGTCAAGAAATTCGTGGAATTCCTGATTGCGGTTGCATTGACCGTAGTAGTATGGAACCTGCCGTCATCAGCATTCGGCATTGACGGCCTGACAGTAGTACAACAACGCGTTATCGCCATTTTCGTCTTTGCCACGATCATGTGGCTTACCGAAGCTATACCATCTTGGGCGACTTCGCTCTCGATTATCACCGTGATGCTGCTCACGGTGTCGAACAACAGTTTCTCTTTTTTCCGCGACGACACTGCCGGCAACTTTGGCACACTCATCAAGTCGAAAGAGATAATGGCCACATTTGCCGACCCTATAATCATACTTTTCCTCGGAGGATTCGTGATGGCAATAGCCGCCACAAAGTCGGGGCTTGACTTCCGCCTTGCACGCACACTGCTTCGTCCTTTCGGCCACAAGAGTGAAATGGTTCTCCTCGGGTTTATTCTGATTACCGGAATCTTCTCGATGTTTGTGAGCAACACCGCCACAGCCGCCATGATGCTCACATTCCTCGCCCCCGTATTCAAAGCGTTGCCTCCTGACGGAAAGGGAAAAGTTGCCCTTACGCTATCTATTCCTGTTGCAGCCAACATAGGCGGTATGGCAACTCCTATCGGAACACCCCCAAACGCCATAGCCCTTAAATACCTCAACGATCCCGAAGGACTTAATCTCGGAATAGGATTCGGGCAATGGGTGAGTTTCATGCTTCCTTACGTGCTCGTCATGCTGGTTATCTCATGGTTTCTGCTCAAGAAATTCTTCCCTTTCAGCCAGCGCACAATCAATCTCGAGATAAACGGCTCAGTGCAGCGCAACTGGCGGACAGTAGTGGTTGGAGTAACATTTGTTGCCACCATTCTTTTGTGGATGTTCGACAAGCTAACAGGCATCGACGCCAATACAGTTGCGATAATTCCCATTGGCATATTTGCCGCCACGGGAGTCATCACCGCACGCGACCTTGAAAAAATCAACTGGAGCGTCATCTGGATGGTAGCCGGAGGTTTTGCTCTCGGTTTGGGTCTGAAAGACACCGGGCTTGCCGATGCCGCCATCGAATCAATTCCCTTCGGCAGCTGGTCACCCGTTGTTATCATCATCATATCATGTCTAATATGCTATGCACTTTCAAATTTCATATCAAACACAGCAACCGCAGCATTGCTCATTCCTATTATTGCCACCGTATGCAGCGGCATGAGCGACTCGCTCGGCGGCGGTGGTTCAACAGTCATGATTATCGGAATAGCAATTGCCGCATCGGCAGCAATGTGCCTGCCTATCAGTACTCCTCCAAATGCCATCGCCCACTCTACTGGCCTGGTGCAGCAGAACGAGATGCTGAAAATCGGCATTATCGTAGGAATTATAACATTGCTCCTCGGGTATGTCGTGCTGTTCTCGGCAAGCACATTGCATCTAATCTAAAAACGGCCCAATTAAACTAAGCAAACGGCATGGAGAGCAATCTTCATGCTGTTTGTTTTGCATCGGAATTGCTAATTTTGCAGTCAACATAATATTTTCCGACATATGCATACAAGAGAAGAAAAGATTGAAGCCTTCGGGCGTCTGCTCGATGTGCTCGACGAGTTGCGCGTAAAATGCCCTTGGGACCGTAAGCAGACAAACGATAGTCTGCGGCCCAACACCATAGAAGAAGTTTACGAACTATGCGACACTTTGGAACGGCACGACACACACGAAGAAAAGAAAGAACTCGGCGACGTACTGCTACATGTATGCTTTTACGCAAAGATTGCCCAGGAAGCGGAACTCTTCGATATTGCCGATGTCTGCCGTTCACTAGTCGACAAGCTAATCTACCGCCACCCCCATATCTACGGAAAGACTGAAGCCGACACTGCCGATGCCGTAGCCGACAATTGGGAAAAACTCAAGGAAAAGGAAAAAGACGGGAACAAAACGGTACTTTCGGGGGTTCCCAAAGCATTGCCTTCGCTCATCAAGGCATTCCGCATCCAAGAGAAAGCTTCACACGTAGGATTCGACTGGGAAGAAAAAGACGCCGTATGGGATAAAGT
>CAVFSQ010000172.1:0-1016 GCA_963625145.1 Bacteroidaceae bacterium
GAACTTATATATTTGTAACCAATAATTTTGACAATGAAAAGATTCAAACTGTCGGCAATGGCGTTTTTGCTCGCTCTGCCAATGCTTTTTGCGCCTAAGGCGAAAGCCCAGGTAAACGCCCAATTGTTCTACGATTTCGGCGATGACCGCGAATTCGTTACCCTTACGCTTGAGATGTTCAAAGGCGACAAGTGGGGTAGCACTTATTTCTTCATAGACCACGACTTCAACTACGACCAGCATGTCAGCGGCCCCAATCTGGCACCGGGCGGCACTTATCTGGAAATCGCGCGTGCACTTAATTTCTGGAAGAACTCTTCGATCAAGGACTTCAGCCTGCATGCGGAATACGACGGAGGCATCACGAGGTCGTACCCGATAAACAACGCCTGGCTCTTCGGTGTGGAATATTTCATGCACAGCGCCGACTTCAAGAACACACTTACTCTCGAGGCTCTCTACAAGACTATCCGCAAGAAGAACAGCAATGTGCCGATGCAGTTTACGGCCGTGTGGGCAATGAACGACCTTTTCGGGGTGAAGGGACTTAAGTTCGACGGATTTGCCGACTTCTGGTGGGAAACGCATGAAGTCGATTATCAGGCCGACGGCTCTTTCGGCGTTAGGCACACCGTTTTCCTTACCGAGCCGCAGGTGTGGTACAACATCGGCCAGCATTTCGGCGTTGACAATCTGTGCGTAGGTACGGAAATAGAACTTTCAAACAATTTCGGCTCCACGGGAGGATTCAAATGCCGTCCTTGCCTCGGTGCAAAGTGGGATTTCTAAAGCCCCGCCCGACAGTCAGAAAACGCATTTCATAGCGCGTTGTTTTACAGCAATGCGGAAACAAATGGAAAAAGGTGCTTGGTTTTCAAAAACCAAAGCACCTTTTTAAAAAGATAAGGCATATAATTTTCGCGCTATGCGCAAAGAATTTTTTTTCTGTGCGTATAGAATTTTTCCGCTTTGCGCATACAATTTTTCTTCTTTGCGCATTCCGGAAAAACTTAAAG
>CAVFSQ010000172.1:1026-2542 GCA_963625145.1 Bacteroidaceae bacterium
GGCAACACCGCCGCGGCTTTGCTGCAGGTTGCCCCTTTACTATAATTGTGTCCGGACTGTGCGGCTCTGTTTTCCTTGTCTTACTTGATGGTTTGCCAGTCGGTGTAGATAGGGTTGCCCTTCTTGCCGAACGACTCGCACGGGCGTATGCAGAAACGGTAGGGGAATCCTTTCAAGATTTCGTTTTCGCCGAATACGCATGTCACTTCATCCTCGTCTTTGTCCTCGCAGTTCATCATGTGCGACGAGAAAACGTGTTTCTGGCATACGGTGAGCGTCAGGTCTTCGCGCGTCTGCTCTTCGGTGACTTCGAAGTCGAATGCGCGCACGCCGGTGCGTTTCTTCAGCACGTTGGGGAAGTGCACGGTGGTGAGCATCTGCTGCTTGCCGTCGGCTCCCTTGCCTTCGGCGCGGGTAATGTATGCCTTGTCGTCTTTTGCGAATTGGGGCGCCAGGGCCTTTTCGGCACGTTTTTCGAACGAGAAGGGCTTGCCCGAAACCGAAGTGGGGATAAGCCAGTTGTCGGCCAGCGGTTTCATGTAGTTGAAATCCCATCGCTCGAGGGCCACGGTGTCGTCGTAAAC
Source organism: Bacteroidaceae bacterium (assembly GCA_963625145.1). Taxonomy (GTDB): domain Bacteria; phylum Bacteroidota; class Bacteroidia; order Bacteroidales; family Bacteroidaceae; genus UBA6398. The sequence continues at coordinate 1,611 of CAVFSQ010000172.1, forward strand.
GGTCATGAGCATTCCCTGCTTGCCTTCGTGGCCGGTGAGTGGCGGCATGAGCGACGGATATTCCGGCCCGCCGTCGATGCGCGAATTTTCGCGCCCGCCTTTGGCGATGATATACGACAGCGATGCCGTGCCGATGCTCGTGAATGCACCTTGCCACACACAGCGTTCGTCGTTGAGCACAAGGTGCGAGTGGCCGCTGAAGCAGAAGCAGTTGGGGAAGTTGCTCAGGGCTTCGGTAACCTCACCGTTGTCCTGCCCCCAGGCCCATTTTCCGCCTGTGGTGTTCTTGGGGTGCGGATGCTGGAAGTAGAAGAACGGTTTCGAACCGCGCAGTTCCGATTCGTGGCTCTTCAGGAAATCCTGGATGCCCGGAGTGTTCTTCCAGTTGGTCCAGTGGGCGCCCACGAACTTGTAGCCCTTCACCTCCTTGATGTATATGGGCTGGAATTTTTCTTTCCAGTATTTCTTCCACATCTGTTCCTTGTGCTGGTTGATGGCTTCGCGCTTTACCATGGTATCGCGGTCTTCGCCGCACAGCACCTCGTCGCCCATGCCGTAGCAGTATCCCTCGATGTCGTGGTTGCCGTAAATGAAGAGGCGTTCCACGTGCTTGCCGTTTTGCAGACGGTCTTTGGGGAATACGCGGAACCAGCATTCGGATATTAGTCGCATCTGTTTTTCAAGCCCGTGGTCGGCCATGTCGCCGGCAATGAGCACGGCGTCTACCTCGTGGTCGCGGTAGAACTGCAGCGTGCGTTCCAGCACCGGTACTGTCTGCTCTGTGCGTATATGTATGTCGCTCAGAATGCCCACGCGCAGACGCGCCGGGCCAAGCGTTGAAGTGGCCTTGGCAAAGGCCTTGAAGTCGAGGCAGAGCGCGCCTGTGAGCAATGCGCTGCGCTTTAGGAAATCTCTTCTGTCCATATTTGGTT